>JAYTZS010000290.1:0-3578 GCA_043741885.1 Bdellovibrio sp.
TGGTGCACCCGTCAGGACTTGAACCTGAAACCCTCTGATCCGAAGTCAGATACTCTATCCAATTGAGCTACGGGTGCATTGGCGAAAGAAAAACTTCGAGCTCAGGCAATCTGCCAATTTATTCTTTAAGAATCAACTGATTGCTGAGTTCATTTTCAGTATTTGACTTGGGTGCAAAGTGGCGGGCCAATAACTCCCCGCTTCTTTGGATGGACTGGATCAAGCCGTCTGAGGGGCGGCCGTGGCCGATGGATTTGACCAGATTTTGGCAAATCTCGCCCCAGGTTTCTGCCGGCAATTTTTGGGCAATTCCTTCATCTGCTAGGATCACAGCTTTTCTCTCCATCAAAGAGATGAAAATCAAAACGCCGGTGTGATCCTTGGTTTGATTGGTCTTGCTCTGATAAAATTCGAGCAGAGCTCGCGCTTCGACTTGAAAAATCTGATCTGACTGAGGCACCAGCAAGCGCTGGATCCACAACAAACGTGAAAGTGGGTACGACAGCAGAAAACTAACGCCAGCTAAAACAAGTAGCAACCAATGAGAATGAGTCCGTCCCAAAAACTGCGCATCGGGAATCTCAAAGACTAAAAATATCAAAAGCAAAACTAAAGTGATCATCCATGGAACATGCGCTGTGGTCGATGAACGGCGAACAATCATTGGGACAATTTCGCCGGAAGTTAGTGCTTCTGCTTTTTCTACAGCAGCACTGACCGCTTGAATTTCCTCGGAGGTCATAAATTTTTCAGCCCATGTGGCACGAGGCAAAGACTCAGTCGACATTTGTTTTCCTTTACCAGTTTCCACTTGCACCCCCGCCACTGAAGCCGCCACCGCCGCCGCCCCAGCCGCCGCCAGAACCTCCACCGCCACCCCAACCGCCAAATCCACTGCCCCCCCAAAAAGTGCGACGGCGCGGACGGAACAGATTCGATAGCAGCATGATCACTATAAAAATCAAAAAGAAAAGGCCACGAAAGCGATCAAACAGGGAACCTTGCCGTGACTGATCTTGCGCTGGTTGCATCGAGTTTTCGTCTACTTGAAAATCGGGATCAATCGTTTTTAGAACAAGGTAGACTCCAAGTAAAATACCTTGCGAAGGACCTTTTTGGCGAAACGTCGGGATCATAGAGTCGGCAATGATTTGTTTGGCTTTGATATCCGGAAGAGTTCCTTCTAAACCCTGCCCCACTTCGATTCGAATGGCTTTCTCGGCTGCAGCAACCAGAATCAGCACTCCATCATCTCGCTTCTTCTGCCCGAGTTTCCATTTGTCCGTGATCTCAATGGAAGCCTGCTCAATTGGGATTCCTTGCAAAGACGGCAAAGTGAGAACTTGAATTTGACCTTTGCCCGCTTGGTTAAACCGCAGGATCACTTCTCGGATCTGTGCCTGATCCTGAGCCGAAATCATTCTCGCTTCATCCATCACAGGATCCGTCAGTGGGGGTATTTGCAGTGAGCTGGCAGAAAAAACAGGGTCCGCTAGAGCCACCAAAGCAGCTACAAATGCTAGAAGAATTGCTGGGTGTTTCAAGTGAAAGGGCATTCGTAAAAGCATTTTAGAATTTCACGTCTGGAGCTTTTTCAGCAGCTGCTTTTTCCTCTGGCGCTAAATCCCACTGAGGCATTTTCTCGTAGTGGTAAAACAGACCATTGGTCCAACTGGTTGGAGGCACGACCACCAAATTATTAAACTCATTGATCGAAGCAATGTAGCGCTGCCGAGCCACTGTGATGCGATTTTCTGTTCCTTCCAGCTGAGCTTGAAGATCTCGAAACTGAGTGTCGGCTTTCAAATTGGGATAATTTTCAGACACTGCAAGCAACCGACCCAAGGCTTGGGACAATTGCCCTTGAGCTTGAGAAAATTTTGCCAACTGATCCGGTGTCACTTTCGAAGGGTCAATCGTGATGGCCGTTGCCTTGGCACGGGCTTCGGTGACTCCCAACAAAGTTTCATTTTCATGTTTTGCATAGCCCTTGACCACATTCACCAAATTGGGAATCAGATCAGCTCGGCGTTTGTATTGATTGGTGACTTCAGCCAAAGCCGCCTCGGTGGCGTTTTTTTGTTGTGGAATACTTTGCATTCCACAAGCTGTGAGAATTGAAACTGTGCTGCAAATCAAAAGCGCTTTGAAAATCCAAGATAAATTTTTCATGAGCTGGAACTCCCTTATGAGCTCAGGAATTTACTTGATCTTTGTTTGAAAAAACAGTTCATCTCAATGACGCATGAAGCTTCAATTCAAAAAAAGCCAAGATCTTATTTTTGTAGACAAGCCTTCGGGCTTTTCGACCCACTCGGACGATCCATCCCAGCCTGGAATGCGTGAACTTTTCGAAAAGGAACTTTGCAGCAAGTTGTTTTTGATTCCCGGATTGGACTATGGCCTCAGCCGTCCGGCCACGGGAGCTGTGATATTTGCGCTGAATCAGGTCAAAGCTGACGAGCTGGCTCAGCAGCTTCAAACAAGCCAGGTGAGGCAAAAATATCTTTTCGTCACTCAGCAAAGTTCAACTCAAAGTTCAACTCAAAGTCGATTTGAACTGTCGACGACGTTTGAAAGAGTGAAACGGACTCCTTTTTTTGAATTGTGGGAAGCCACGACAACTGCAGATCATTGTGCGAAGATTTTGCACCTCGCGCAGTCCATTGGTTTGTCTGTGTTGGGATCAGCAGATTTTCTATTTCCCCATTTCTGTTTGCATCTAAGCGAAATTCATTTGCCGGGAGAAGTTCCCTTTCTCAGTCCGGCGCCGCGTGTTTTTGAACGCCTGGGTTCGCTGAAAGATCCAACACTGGTGACTTGGCTGAGCGAAGTCGATCGGCGCCAGAGGCTTTATGGTTTCCTTTCTCAAAGCAAAGAAAGTTTGCGACTGATTCACACGGACAAATTTCGTGTGGATCTCTTGGGGCCACAACTTTGGATGTATTGGCATGGCAGTGAAGTTCCAAACTTGTCAGATCTTGAGCGAGTCGAAGCTTTGTCTCGGCATCTGGGTCGGCCCTATCTTTTGAAGAAAATGCAGAACCGTGGTGCCAATCCAGCAGAAAAAGTCGAGTGGCTCAGTTCCGAGTGGAATCTTAACTGGCAAGCTACAGAGAACGAGGCTGTTTACCAATTCAGTTCCGAACGTGGTCAATCTCCCGGATTGTTTCTGGATCAGCGGGCCAACCGCTCTCAGTTGCATTTAGAATCCAAACAAAAAACAGTTTTAAATTTATTTGCCTACACTTGCGGCTTTTCCTTGGTCGCAGCGCTCGGGGGCGCGACACATGTGACTTCCGTTGACGTTAGCAAAACTTTTTTGGATTGGGGTAAAGAGAACTTTCACTTGAATAAACTGAACTCAGACAAGTATGAGTTCTTTTGCCAAGACAGTTTGCTCTTTTTGAAGGGCTGTTTAAAGCGGCAGCGTCGATTTGACTTCATCATTTGTGATCCACCTTCTTTCGGACGCAACAAAGATCAAGTTTTCAAATTGGAGCAGGATCTCGATTTCTTGTTGATTTCAACTTGGAATTGTTTAGAAGAAGGAGGGAAAATGTTGTTTAGCTGCAATT
>JAYTZS010000291.1:0-9958 GCA_043741885.1 Bdellovibrio sp.
ATGCGACAAGTGATTTTAAAAGCATTGCGAATGGCCAATAAGAAGCAGACCAGTGATCTTGTCGACGAAGAAGAAGTATTTGAAGATGAACCTGGCGAGTATTTTGAACTGGAAATGGCACTGAACAAAATCCGCCGCAAAATGAAAAAACGTCGTTTGCAACTGGCCCACGAGCGAGAAGAATCTCAAGCTTTGATGGCTTCCTTGGACGATGCGATTCTCAGCGTTGGTCCCGATTTAAAAATTAAATTTTTCAATTCGCGAATGGCGCATGAATTTTTGGAACGAGGGCAGACTCATTTATTGCAACAGCTGGAGCCGATTCCATTGGCACAAGTGATGCGAGAACCCGAAATTTTGGCGCTTTACGATCGAACTTTGGGAACCGGCGAAACTCAGATGCTGACTTTGCGAATGTACTCGTTCATGCATCACCAAGTTCGCTATTTTTCGGTGAAGGTGTCACCACTTCGCGAAGAACGAGGAGCGCACATTTATGGTGCAATGGGGCTTTTCCACGATATCACGGACGTAAAAAAAGCAGACAAAATTCGAATTGAGTTCGTTGAAAATGCTTCGCATGAATTGCGCACTCCCCTGACTTCTTTGAAAGGGTTTGTAGAAACAGCAAGAGAAGATTTCTCGGCTGGGCGGCTTGAGGAAATGCCTCATTTTCTACAGATCATTTCTAAAAACGTCGATCGCTTGACCGAACTTGTCAGTGACATGCTGACTCTTACCACTTTGGATGCCGCTGCGTCTTTTAAGCGCGAACCCGTGTCGATTCCTCAAATCACTGAAGAGGTTGTGGAACGACTGAGCCCGCTGGCAGAAGACAAAAATCTCAGTGTCGAGCTTCGCTTTCACGCTTCGTCTCTGCCTGGCGATGCTAGCAAAGTATCACAGGTGCTTGAAAATCTCTTGAGCAACGCGATCAAATATGTCTCTGTCGGAAACAAGATCGAAGTTCATTGGGAAGAAGACCCTAAATTTGTCAGGCTGCATGTGATTGACAACGGGCCAGGCATTGCGGACGTGCATTTGCCGCGTTTGTTTGAGCGATTTTACCGCATTGACAAAGGTCGAGCTCGTGACGTTGGAGGAACCGGTCTCGGGCTTTCAATTGTAAAACACGTCATGCAAAGCCACGGAGGCAGTGTTCAGGTGAAAAGCGAGATTGGCCGCGGCTCTGAATTTATCTGCTCTTTTCCGAAATAGCTCAAGATTGATTTTCGAAACTCAATTGATCTCGAGATCAAAAGTGTTCAGAATTGAAGTCCATGCTTGAAAAAAAAATTGAAAATTTAAAGAAGCCGGATGTCTTGATTATTGGTGGCGGCATCATCGGGCTTTCTTCGGCGGTCGAATTGGCGCGGTTGGGAGCCCAAGTTTGCGTCGTCGAAAAAGACCAAATCGGCATGGGTTGTTCTTATGGAAATGCAGGGTGGCTGACTCCCTGTTTTGCGATGCCCTTACCGATGCCTGGGCTATTTTTCAAATCCATCAAATGGCTCTTGGACCCTGACGGCCCACTTTATATCAAGCCTTCCCTCGACCCGATGTTTTTGCGCTGGATGATTCGCTTCCTGGCTTCAATGAATCAAAAACAGGCGGTGGCTGCAATCGAGGCCATGGTGTTGTTGTCGCAAGTTAGTTTGAAACTTTATCAGGAACTGGCTCTCGAGTTTCCAGAAATTGCACTTCAAAGCAAAGGTCTCCTCATGGTAGCGCAATCCTTCGCAGGGGTGGCAGCGGCCCGAGAAGAGCTTCATCTTGTGGCTCAATATAAAGTTCCAGGCCGAGAGCTGATGGCCGAGGAAATAAAACACTTGGAGCCATCTCTAACTGGAAAAATTTGTGGGGGAGTGTACTTTTCTTCCGAAGCGCATGCAGAGCCTCTGAAAATCGTGCAAGCCTTGGGCAAAAAAGCTCAGTCTCTCGGAGTCGAAATTTTAGAAAACACAAAAGTTGAAAACATCGAAATGCAAAACGGAAAAATTCAACTGTTAAGAACGAATCACGGGAATTTGAAGGCTGAAAATTATGTCCTGGCCACGGGCAGTTGGTCGACTGAGCTGGCGAAAAAACTTCGCCTGTCGGTTCCAATCCTTGGTGGCAAAGGTTATGCCATGATTGTACCGCCGCTCAATCCCCAGCCCCTTCATCCAATGATGTTGATTGAAAAGAAAATTGCTATCACTCCAAGAGAAGGCTCGCTGAGAATTGCCGGGACCTTAGAATTGGTCAATCAAGATTTCTCGATTACCGAGAAGCGAGTGAAGGCAATTCTACGAGGTTCCAGAGAATTTCTTGCCGTTCCGGAAAATCCCCAGGTCAGTGAGATTTGGCGTGGCTTGAGGCCTTGCACTCCGGATGGAGTGCCAATGATTGGATTTTCAAAACAGATTTCCAATTTGATGTTGGCCTGTGGTCATCAGATGTTAGGTTTGCAATCCGGTTTCGGAACTGGAAAGTTAGTTGCCGAGCTGATGATTCAGGGGACATCGACACTCGACCGAAAGGTGTATGATCCCAATCGCTTTTAGTTTTTTAGCTAATTTTTGTTTTAACTTTCTGACGGAGTTAGCTTGCGGATTTTCTTCATGACGTCTTTAGCATCGTTTTGTTTTAAATCAAAAAGCCACTCACCGGCTGGATAAATCACAGCGGCGATTCCATTTTCGCAAAATCCGAGGCAACCGGCAGAATTGATTCGCACCGATTTTCCGTATTCTTCACGGCACATGGATTTGATCTCTTTGCGTAGAGATTCGGAGCCTTTGGAGCCGCACTTTCCATTCTTGTCGGGGCCACTGGTGCAGATAAAAACATGAGTTGAGTATTTCTTGTCGATTTTTTCGTCCATGAACAAATTTATCCTTGCCGTGAGAAATGCAAAAGAACTTTCTCCGATGTCGAGGAAGATTCTTGGGAGGCGAGTGGATGTGTCATGGTGAAAGGAATCACCCAATCTTTGGTTTTTATTTGAACCTCTCTTTGAACTCTGTTTAAGATCACAGCAAATTTCAAAGGACTCATATTTTTTGATCACAGAGCCGATAAATCTTTTCTATTCTCACATGCTTGGAGAGCGCTGGCCGTCGATTCTTAATGCATTGATGCAACCTGAAAAACAAGTGGCTCGAAAAAATCAGTTCAATTTCCAGGGGTCATCCGAACCTGATCTTGTTCCCACTTTTGAAGCTGAAATTCCGCGCGGGACTTCTGGCCTTTTGCAATATTACATTATGGATCCGGCGAGCTATTTTGCAGCCCGAGCTTTGGAGGTGGAAGATGGGGATCAAGTTTTGGATATGTGCGCGGCGCCGGGAGGCAAGACTTTGATTCTTGCCGAGGCACTCAAAACTGAAGGCGAGCTAATTGCCAATGAGTTATCAGAACCACGACGGGATCGCTTGAAAAAAGTGATTCAGCAGTACGTACCGAGAGGCATCCGAGATCGAGTTTGGATTAGTGGAAAAGAAGGCGGAAAATTTGCGCTGACCCACAAAGGGAAATTCAACCGAATTTTGGTCGATGCCCCTTGCTCAGGCGAGAGACATCTGTTTCAGAATAAAAAAGAGATTCAGGAATGGAAAGCCAATCGATCTGAAAAACTCGCACAAAGACAGTATGCCCTTTTAACTTCGGCGCTGTTAGCTTGTTCCCCGGCAGGCCGAATTGTTTATTCCACTTGTTCTATTTCTAATTTGGAGAATGATTTGGTGATTGGGAAGCTGCTGCGAAAAAAAGAGGGGACATTCAAAGTTTTGTCTACTCCACTGCCTTTGCCAGGAGCAGAGAAAACCGAGCATGGAATTCAGTTGTGGCCCGACCGATGTGAAGCTGGGCCGATTTATTATTCCGTGTTGGAGAAATCAGGTTAAGAGCTTCGAGCTTTGCTTTTGATTTTTTGCGCTGACTTGTAATCTTTAAGGTTCATGTAGCCGTAAGTTACTTTGCGGTAGATTTCGAGGACTTCTTCTTTCAAATCTGTTTCCAAGGCGTCCATGTGAGTCACCGGAATATTGCCTTCCCTCATGAGGTGAGCCATGTAATCTCCAACCACTTCATAAACGAGGTCTTCTACTCCTTGGGTCTCCGGATTGACCAGAGCGATGTGTTTCTTGAAAAGATCGTGCAGAGGATCGTTTGCCATGTTCTCCTTTTCGGCTAGACAATTGAAATACTAAGAGCCAGTTTGAGACCCATGAAGTCTTTATCTTATCTTGAGTTAAAAAACTACAGTGCCTGGCTTCACGAGCAAATGCTTGGAGCTCAGCTGCAGGATGCCTGGACCAATGGCCAGATGATCGTGTTTCAGTTTTATCGCTTCAAAGAGATTTTCCTAACAGTGGACTTCTCCACTCCACAGCCAATTCTCGTTTATAGCGAAGCTCGACCTTCCGTCGAGAAACGACCGAAACCTTTTGTTCTATTCTTAAATTCTCATGGTCGCAATTTACGTTGGATGGAGTGCCAGGTTGAAGCCGAAAAAGGGCGAGTGATCGATATTTTGCTCAGTGGTGGTCCTAGAGAAGCTCAGCTGCAGATTCAACTTATTCCAAATGCCTTTAATATTTTGCTTCAAGCGAATGACAAACAAGTTTCTTGGAACAAGCCGAGAGAGTTGCCAGTGTCTAACAGCCCTGCCGCCGCGGTTCATTCCGACAAAGCGTCGACTTCGGCAAAGGACTGGATCGCCCTCGGCCATAAATGGTTCGTTGAAAAATTTCAGACTCAGCATTCGGATTCTGATCCGTCGGCAAGTTCGAAAGCTGCGCAAAAAATGGATCCTCGAATCCGCGCGCTAGAAAAAAAGAAGAAAGCTCGAGCGATGATTGCACAGCAACTTGGGACCGATCTCTCTCAGCAATGGCAAGAGCTCGGCGAGTCATTGAAGGTTTCGGCAACTCTCCCTGAGGAATTTCGCCCGCTGTATAAAGACCAGCAGACTCGTTCTTGGAATTTGCAGAACTGCTTCAAACAGGCAAAGCTTCTCCGCCAAAAAAGGGCAGGCACCTTGGCTCGGAGTGAGAAATTGCAAAACGAGATAGCCGATCTTGAGAAGGATTTAGCGAAGCATCCAGAAGCTCAGGTTCAGCAGAAGTCGGAATCTAAAGTCAGTCTTCTGTTGGAGAAAACGGGGAGCAAAGGGCGCCGGTTGCAACTTGAAAATGGTTTAGAAGCTGTGATTGGAAAATCGGCCGCCGATAATTTGGCCATCCTTAGGCGGGCTCAGGCTTGGGATCTTTGGATGCATTTGAAAGATTATCCCGGAGCTCATGCGATTATTCTTCGACCGCGCGGCAAGGAGGTCGGAGGCGAAACGATTCAAAAAGTTGCCGAGTGGTTGATTCGCGAATCCCTTTCAAATCAAAAAATTCAGTGGGGTTCGCAATATGGGGTTGTGGTAGCCGAGTGTCGATTTGTTCGGCCCATCAAGGGAGACCGACTGGGCCGAGTCACTTATCACAACCCACAAGTATATAGCTTTGCATCAAAGCCTTGATTGAGCATTGCATTTGGCTCGGAGAATCTTAAAATTTGCTGGCCGGCCTGGAGGTCTCATTGATCGAAGTTCAAAATCTGACAAAAAGTTATGGTGGAATTCAAGCCATCCGAAATCTCAATTTCAAAATCAACAAAGGCGAAGTCGTGGGTTTCCTCGGACCCAATGGAGCCGGTAAATCAACCACAATGAAAATCATCACTGGATTCATGGCGCCATCCTCGGGGAAAGCTGTGATCGGTGGCATCGACGTGTTCGAAGATCCAATCGCCGTGAAAAGGCGAATCGGATATCTGCCAGAAACTCCGCCTGTGTATGCCGACATGCTGGTTGAAGAGTATCTCAAGTACGTGGCCGAACTGAAAGGCGTAAGTTCATCTCAAATCAAAACTCACGTCTCCGATGCGATTGAGAAAACTCAGCTAGGGTCCGTGCATCGTCGCCTGATTCAAAATCTTTCCAAAGGATTTCGCCAAAGAGTGGGAATTGCACAGGCCCTGGTTTCTAATCCTGAAGTTTTGATTTTAGATGAGCCGACGGTGGGCCTCGATCCAAAACAAGTGGCAGAGATTCGTGATTTGATTGGCAAATTGAAAGGTCACCACACTATCGTGCTTTCGACTCATATATTGCCTGAGGTTCAAGCGACTTGTGAAAGGATCATCATCATCAACCAAGGCCAGATTGTGGCTCAAGATACTTTGAGTAATTTGGCGCATCTTCAGACTGGAAATCGAAAAGTTCACCTAAAGCTGAAGCGGCCCAAAGGTGACATGATAGCGGCACTTTCGCAATTTCCCGGCGTGGTCCAAGTTCAAGTTGGAAGCAGTCCTGAGGAATGGGTTCTGGAAACGAGCGAAGGAGAAGATGTCGTTGAAGTGATTGCAAGCGAAGTGATTCGCCAAGGATTTGGACTGTTGGAAATCACCTCTGTGAGAGCCGATCTCGAAGATATTTTCTTAAAACTGACTTATGGAGCTCAAGTATGAATGCAGTTTTTGCCATTTCAAAAAAGGAAACCAAAGGTTTCTTTCTGAGCCCGAACTATTATGTCGTGGCCTTTTTGTGCACAGCAATTTTTAGCTGGGTCTATCCGAATGTCTTAAATAAATTTTCTCAAGCTCTAGGTAGCTACACAATGCAACCTGATCTGCCAAGGCAGCAGTTGAATATCCATTACCAAGTGTTTTTACCTCAATTGAACATTCTGAATTTATTTCTTATTTTCGTGATCCCGGCGCTAACCATGAAGCTCTTCGCAGAAGAAAAAAAGATGCGCACATTTGATCTTTTGCTGACCTCACCTATCAGTTCAGCTCAGATCGTCGGCGGAAAATTTCTCGCCGTGATGGCAGCTATTTTTGGTTTGTGCTTTTTATCCTTCCTCTATCCAGCAGCAACAGCCGTTTTTACAAAATTAAATTGGGCACCGTTGATCATAGCCTTCCTCGGAATTTTCTTAGTCGGAGGAGTCTACGCAGCTATGGACTTATTCGCCTCTTCACTGACCGAATCTGCTGTCGTCGCCTACGTCATGGCTGTCATGCTCAATATGGCCGTGTGGTTTGTCGGGATTGGAGTCGACATTGCCGACAGTCCCATCGCCCGGCAGGTGTTCGAGCACATTGCCCTGAATCAACATCTGGTCAGCTTGGTTGAAGGCACCGTTCGTACGAATAGCCTTGTGTTTATCTTCAGTTTGATTTTCTTATTCTGTTTTCTTTGCGAAAGAGTTGTCGAAAGCTCACGGTGGAGAGCCTAATGAAAAAACAAGGTGTCGTTTTCTTTTTGTTGTCGATTCTTTCCCTAGTGTGCCTTTTGGTTCTGCGTTTCATTTTAGGTGGATGGATTGATTATCTATGGATTCCGCTGATTTTCTTTGTCATATTTTTAATCGCTGGAAGCTGGACTCTCCGAAACTTCTTTAAAGAGTTCATGTCTGTGAAGACCACCAAAGAAGGGCTCAGCATGGGGGCTCTGATTTTGCTCACTCTGGCTCTTTTGATTGCGATCAATTACTTCGGAGCAAAAAAGTACAAAACTTTTGATTTCTCTTCAGCTCAAGTCAATTCCCTGTCAGATCAAACCAAAAAATTGTTGAAAGGGCTAAATGAAGATCTCAAAGTTTTTTATTTCTATAAACAAGGTGAGACAGGGGTCGAAGAAAATCGTCGAGGTTTCGTCGATTTGATCAAGCGTTACCAAGACGAATCTGCTCTTGTTAAATTGCAATTTGTCGAAGTGAACGAGAATCCAAAATTGGCAGAAGATTACGGGGTCAACAAAGGCTCTGGAGTCGTCTTTGTCGAATACAAAGGCCGAAAAAGTAAAATCGAAAAAATCGATGAACAAGAACTGACCGGCGCTCTGGTGAAAGTGACCAGAGAAAAAGACAAAAAGATTTATTTTGTTATTGGCCATCGAGAGCGCGACTTGGACGATGCGAAACAAGCCACCGGGATGAATGCTTTCAAAAAACTTCTTGAAGGAAATCGTTACCTCGTTCTGCCTCTGAATCTGAAAGCAGTTCCCGAAGTGCCTGCAGATGCTGATCTGGTTTTCATTGCGGGGCCTGAGCAAAGCTATTTGGAAGACGAGATCAAAATTTTAGAAAATTATCTCAAAAAAGGTGGAAATCTTTTTGTTTCTCTGGAAACCGGCCACCCGATTGGCTTGAATCCCATGTTCGAACATTTGGGCGTCCGCTTTGGTACCTCAGTGATTGTGCAGACAATGCAAACCGCCATGGGAAAGGCGATCAATCCAACAGTCACTCCAGTTTCACAATTCTCGGCAAACAGTTCGATCACTCAGCCATTTGCGCATGGTGAGTTCGTTCGCATGCGATTGCCTTTTCAAATCACCAAGCAGACACCTACAGCTAAAATCACCATTGAGGATTTGGCGCAAACAGATGCGAGCACCTTGGCTTTTGCCAGCACTGATTTCAAAGGCGATTCTCAGCCAGGCCCTTTCACTGTGGCCGTGCAGATTTCTGGAATTTATCCAGGCGGGCCTGCGCCTTCAAGCCCTGAAGACAAATCGAAGAATTTTAATGTCGTGCTTTTTAGCGACGTTGACTTTTTGTCCAACCAGCTGCTTTACCAAAACCTCAACAGGGATCTAGCTTTGAATTCGGTCGCTTTCTTAGCTAGAGAGGAAAATCTGATCAGCATCACTCCGAAAGAAGTGGACGTAACTGAAATGCATATCACTGAGATGCAGTTTCAATTGTTTGTCTTTGGCTTTATCATTCCTCTGCCATTGATTTTGCTCATGCTCAGCGGCTGGCTATGGTACCGCCGGAGATATGCATGAAAAAAAGTCGAACTTGGATATTCACTATTGTCGTCGCAGTCGTTGTTGGTTATGCGATTTATGATTACAGGTCGACAGAGTCAGAAACAGTCGACAAGGCTAAACAAAGTTTGGTTCTCAAAACAATGGCCGATCAGATCCATTTGATCCGTTTGGAAAAACTACAGTCCCCAGAAGCTTCAAGTGCGATTGAATTGGAACATGATAAGGACGGTTGGAAGCTAATTTCACCAGTTCAGGATCGAGCTAACACTGCGGCGGTCGACCAATTCCTTGAAGGACTGGCCACAGAGAAAATTATCGACACCGTCGTCCAGACAAATCAATCACCAAATCAGATCGATTGGAAAAATTTTGGTCTGGACCGACCCCTGGCAAAACTTACGGTGACAGGAAACTCCGGCGAGAAAACGGTCTTTTCCATTGGGCAGCGAAAAAACTTCCAAGGAGATGCCTACCTTCGGATCAATGATGAAAACAAAGTCGTAACCGTTAGTTCCACTTGGTTTGACAAGGCTAGAAAGACGGCATTTGACTTCCGCGAAAAGAGATGGATGCGGATGTCCAATGCTTCCACCGAGCAAATTGCAATTCAACAAGGGACGCAAAAATTTCAGTTGAGCAAAAAGGGCTCCGACTGGGTTTCGGCTGAACACTTGGACTGGCATTTGGATCAAAACAAGGTTCGCGAACTGTTATCGATGCTCACTACAACAGAAGCATTAGAATTTATAGCTGAGAGAAACGCCAAACCTCAGGAGCTTGCGAACTGGAGCCTGCAGAACCCTAAAACTAAAATCAGCTTGTCCTTGAGAGATAAAAAGCTTTGGACTGTCGCGATGGCAGAAGGAAAGGACAAGGTCTGGCGTATTCACACCTCAGAACCGGAGTTCGTTCTGAAAGTGTCGCCCACTGATTTCAATAAATTTTCACAAATGGATTTAGATTCATTTCGTGACCGAGCCGAGCCGTTTGAGTTTGATAAAACAAAAGTTCAAACAATTTTCTACAAATCCACTCAGTCGAAATTAGAAATTGCAGCCGATTCAGAGCAGGCAAAAAAAGTGCTCTTTCAGCTGAAGGCCTTGAAAGTCGAAAATTTCAAAACTTCCGGCAAGGGGCTGCTGA
>JAYTZS010000292.1:0-3561 GCA_043741885.1 Bdellovibrio sp.
AAAGCCAAATTTTAAGATATTATTCGGATATGTCGCAAAAAACTTTGTTAGAATTTGCAAAGAAGTTCGTGGGGTTTGGAAAGTCTTTGTCGAACTTAATTACGCCACAATGGAAACAAGAACCCGCCTCTCAAGATCTTACAAACGAGAAATCAAATCTCCGCAGAGCCCTTTCCCTTACGCAAATACGAGGTGGTATGGCCTTAACTGAACGGCATTAATCCGCCTCTCTGTCGAACTTTTCTTCGATCATGGTTTCTTTTCAAAGGCTGCTAGTTTGCTAGTGCTTTTTGTAAGCTTTGGATACAAGAGCGGCTCAGTCTCAAGGGGGTTTTGGATGTTGAAGGTTTCGAAGTCGGTGGGGAAAGTGATTTTTTGTTTACAGATTGCTGCGATTTTTGTGGCGTTGCTCAATGCGGGGTGCTCGCTTTATCTAAGTCCGGTTGGTCGCTTGATCAATGCGGCAAACTCTCACAATAATTTCGATGGATCTGACAGTCCAAAATTCGCCGATCCTGTGGTAAAATCAATCGACTCTTCGAACTATATGAATGGCAGGACTTTTTGTAGCCGTTACAGTGCCATCACTTCCTCTGAAAAAGGCCGTTATGTCACGGTGCCTGCGGATTATTCACGGCCCCAAGATGGGGTGTTAGAAGTGTATGCTTACACTTTGACAGACTTTGATCCGAGCAAGCCTTCTTATATTTATGTCGACGGTGGGCCGGGGCAGAACACTCATGGAATGATGCCGGAGTACTTTGGCGGTGCCTTCAACGAGATTCGGTTTGATCAACGAGGTTTGGGTTGCTCGGCTCCAGAGTCCTATCAGAAATACAAAGACCCAAGGCTTTACTCGTCGATGAATAACATCAAAGACATGGAACAGATTCGCAATTCTTTTGGAATTCGGAAATGGTCGATTTATGGAGTGAGTTACGGAACAGTGCCTGCGACAATGTATGGCTCTCACTATCCAGATTCGACTGTCTCAGTGGTGCTTGAGGGAACTTTTGGTAAACCTGAGCAAGTTCATGTTGCGTCTTACAAAGCTGAGAAAATGAACTTGGCACTGGCCACTTTGTCGTCCGTCCAAAGAGCTTCTTTCGATCGGTTCATCACCAGCGATCAACCAGAGACCACCACTCTGATTGCCATAATCATGACTTTATTTTATCAGGATCATGGAATGGCCACGGCTGCTAATTATTTGCAGAGGATATTTTTGCCGGATGGAACGATTGATCATGCTGTAATTGCTAGAATTGCCCAGCACTTTATAGACAAGGATTCGCAGTACCCCGACCCGCAGCAGCCGGGCGCCGTGGACGAAAATATCATGAATATTATTTATTGCAAAAATTTGGGCTATTTGCACAAGATGACCGAAAGACTTGGATACGATCCAACCACTGGATTCAATTCGACCACCTCCGCAACGTCTCGCTATAAAGATATTTGTGATCGGGTTCAAGTGCGAGAATCTGATGAGGAGCCCTTTGTCTTGAGTGAAAATAAAGTCAATGCTGCGGTTTATTATTTTCAAGGATCGCATGATGGAGCCACTCAAGCGCTTGGTGCGATGACTCATTGGAAAACAGTACCCCAAGGAGCGTCTTATTTTATGTTGGCTCAAAAAGGTGGACACAATCCAAATTTGATTCGCCTGGAAAGTCGGACGGCGGAACATGGGTCGACTCCCCTGTCTCTAGCGGAAACAAAATTATTTCAAGCAAGTGTTCGTGGAGTTCCGATCACTGCGAACCTGATCAATGAAGTAAATGCCAATGAGGACGCGATCCAGAAATGGGTACTTTACCTTTCACAAAATCAGGATGCCGGCTTTCTAGAAGAGCTGCAAGGCATTCAGCGTATACTCCAACCAGTATTCTAGCCCTGGCCTTTGCGGCTCTGTTTTTTTGCAGGGCTGTTAAAGGACGCAGCTTAAAATCTCCAACCG
Source organism: Bdellovibrio sp. (assembly GCA_043741885.1). Taxonomy (GTDB): domain Bacteria; phylum Bdellovibrionota; class Bdellovibrionia; order Bdellovibrionales; family Bdellovibrionaceae; genus 21-14-0-10-47-8. Next base: position 1,961 of record JAYTZS010000292.1, read on the forward strand.
AGAATTAAGTTGGTGATGGGGCCTGAGAGATCCACTTCCATTGGGGATCCGCTGCTGTCGCCAATGAAAGAGTTCGAGCTGACTTCGAAATCTCTTATTTTTCGTTGCAAAAATCCCAATTGGATTCCCAGCACCAAATGATCCCATGCTTTGAGGACTTCTAAATAAGCTCCTACGCTGCTGGCACGTCGACCTGAAACATCGCTGAAGTGATTCACTCCATCGGTCAAGGTCAGTCTGCTACTTTGCCACAAGCCATACTCTGCAAGAACGGAAGCTTGCACACCATCTGCGGACAGATCTTCTCCAAAAAATGTGTAACCGCCCAATAGCGACAACCAACTGGATGTAATTTTTCTCTGCGCTGAAGCTCCCGCTACCACCCCGGTTCGATCGACTGAGTCGGAATCGTATTTTAGGCCAACGGGAAATTGAGATTTCCACAAAAAATCAATTCCAAAAGTGCTGACAGATTTGATTTGCAAGTCATCTGAGTTGGACGTGTTGTTGAGGGCTTCAGGATGGGCTGACCGGTAGCCAAAATTAGATCCTAGGCTCCAATCGGCTGAAGCTCTAGAGACCAAACTGATTGCGATGAAAATTGTGAAACTGAGAGAAACAATATGAGCTTTCATTCTTTTCTTCACCGATCCTTTTTTTACTGAGCTTTCTGAATGGAGATTTTTCGGAAACTTTCTAAAGCCATAATAATTTCATCTGGCGAGAATTGACCAGCTGAGATTAAGTGACTGGCCGCTTTCTTTTCGGGGTGACAGTCGGCCTGCCATTATTTCTGTCGCACGGTTTTTCGCCAATTCCGACAAGCACCGGCTAATAAGTATTATGTAACTACACCTCCGAAAGAACGTCGTCGTTGTCTCAAAAGGAGATTCGAGAGCGAAAGCTTTTAGCTTTGTCTCAACCTGGCCGATAGGCTAGATGTATGTCGAGAATAGGTAATCAGGGGATTCTAGCTTTTACTTTGCTGGCTTTAGCAGCGCTGTTTCAAAACTGTGCGAAGACCAATTTTCGAGATGTCGGATCATCTCTGTCCAGAGGCATCACTCTCAACTTAGAGAACAATGGAACCGGTTATGGCGGCAAACTGATCGGTCAGTTCTATCGCTTTCATCCGGACTTCACTTGCGAAGGCAAAGAGTCTCCAGTCGCATCCATTCTAGCTAGGGAATCTGGAACCACCTTAACTGAAAACAAGAAATTATTTTGCGGAGCTGTGCAAACTTCCCTGGATCCCTCAGCAATTGATCGTTCGGTGTTTCAGAACGAAATCATCGGATTTCTTGAAGGCATCTTTGAGAGTGAGTCCGCACCTCCCCTCTCCATTCCAGCTAATCTAGTTGAAGTCTGGTGCAAAGACAAAAATGATGACTCTGGCATTGAGACTTTGACTCACTTCAATCGCACCACTTCCGAGGCCGTGACGAGAATCTATTATGCTGCCTCAGGAACTAAAAAACTGATTCCTGATTTTTCAGTGTCTCGACTTGCAGCCAATAAACTTGTCACGGTCAAAGACGGCCAAGGCTTCTTGCTTAAGGTCTTCAGAAACAAACCGGCTTTTCAGCTCGGAACGTTTCAAG
>JAYTZS010000293.1:0-3544 GCA_043741885.1 Bdellovibrio sp.
CAAATCGGAGACACAGGCCGAAGTCGAGAAGACCAGCCGAGATTGCGAGCTAAGACTAGGCGCTCAATAAACGGTCCAGTTGAGATTTTTTTTCATCAAGTAGAATGCCAATCACTTCTTCTTTTTGAAGCGAGTAAATTCCAATGAATGCTTTTAATGATTTCACGGGGACTCGAGAGACACCACGTTCAATGTTGGAAATAAATTGAGGAGATCCATAGCCTAACTTGGTCGCAACCTGCGCTTGTGTGAGACCAATTTTTTCTCGTTTTTCACGTAAGAAATCACCCATCATCTTCATTTTTGCACCTCAAGTTACAGCCTGTTTACTAAAGTATAATGCTTGTGGTGCAAAAAATGTTTCGTGAAACCGTCAAATCTTAAGATTTAGTTCAGATGATCGTAATTCGTCATTAAGCTTGCTTTCGAAGCGAATTTCTGAAGACCCAGTTCGATGAGCTGCGTAATCAGATCAGAATAAGAAACTTCGCTGGCTTCCCACATTTTGGGATACATGCTGATCCTGCTTGAGGAAAAAGTCGATTCGACTCAGGCCATCACAGCCTAAAATCCGAAAGGCCTGGCAAGCGAGCTTCTGAATCCGCGGAGCACTCCACCTTATGCCATCTCGATAAATTCTCTGACTAGACCAGAAATTCCAGCGAAGATTTGATGAGGTTGAGCGCCGGAAATCATATAAGCCGGGGTCGTCACCACTTTTTGAGCTCGATCCGTTATAAAATCCGTGACTGGACAGATCACATGTTGGGCTCCCATTTTTTGCACATCTCGAATCACATCAGGGTCCGTGCCTAAAGTGATCTCGACGGAAAAGGGGCCGAGAGTCTTGGCTAACAAAATAGGTGCCAAGCAGATCGCTGCAATCGGTTTACTGTCTGCATGAAAATCCTGAATCGCCTTTTGGACGGCTGGTAAAAGGATCATGCGCGATCGTGCGTCATTCCAGTTGCTCAAATGAATTCCGGCGCCCTGGCCTCCGGGAAAGGCGAGTCCATCAAAATTAGCTGACTCGAGGTCGTTGACATCGGCAATCTGGCTTCGGCTGATCCGAGCTGACTCTTGAAGCAGATTTCTTTTCTCTGAAAGGGGAGTGCCGGTGATAAAGTTTTTGCCAGTGAATTCTAGATTGGGAGCAAAAAAACTGACCTGCGCTCCACTTGCTGACAAAGCTATGATCAAACTGACGGCTTCAGTGATTTCAGTTCCGTCTTTGTTTCCGCAGCCTGCTAAAACAACTGCAATTTTTTTGCCTTGCATAAATCCTCTGAGGTTGAGGACTTAAGCCTATTAGATTCCGAATTGAAAGTCTCTCATTTCTGAGCACTGTTTGACCGGGACGCTTTGCTTCTGATCGCCACTGGACACATCAATCCAAGTTTGAGTGCAAAATTGGACCTGATTGCTCAAGTACATTTCCTCAGGTATGGCCCAGTCGCTGATGTAGGTTGGAACATCCGGACTGTAAACAATTGAAAATTTCGTTTTCATTCCAGTTTCTTCATTCTGCCAAACCACTCGGTCAAATTTCACTCGTAAATATCTCAAACCCTTGCGGCAAAGCGAGCCAATGCAAACGCCGTCTCTGAGCACTCCACTTTCCTGAGTGAGGTTATGATAAGTGACCCGGACGGGTGCCGCAGCGTCTGCTTTTTTGAGTGAGTTCAGAGACAGAGGGACAGAAACCTTTTGAACTTGGCTAGCGTCTGAACTTGTTTGAGTGGCTGTCGCCTTTTGATTTTTTTGATAACTCAAATTGTAATTCTGGGTGGTTAATTTGGAGGTGTCGTCGGGAAAAAATTCGCGCAACTTCACTTGAAAACTCCAGGCTACTGCTTCAGCGCTGTCGACTGAACCGGTCACTTCATCTGATCTCTGAGTCAAAGTCGTCACACCTTGAGTGTCAATCACTTGAGTAAAGTCGATCGAAACAAACTGCCCTTTTTTCACGGTCAGCGGAGCCACTGGTGTGCTCTCAGAAACCGCTTTGTTGATGGCCGTCAGATTGACCTCTGGGCCGTAGTCCGGCTTGTTCTCGGGTTTTTTCATGCAGCCCAGAAAGCCAAATACCAAAACCGGAATGAGGATTGCGAGCCCCGTCAATAGGAGGATTTTCTTCATATAGAGTCCCAGCCCCAAACCCAAAGCGGAAGAGGTAAAAATTGCGAAAGTTTGCTTTGAGTTTCAGGTTTCATAAAGGGCAGATCAATCTCAGGTCCAAAGAGAATTCGAACCATGGCTCGGTCGTCTGAAATCGAGATAACGTCCTGGGCCAATCCCATATAAACAACGCCATCTCGCTTTTCCAAAACAAAGTCATTCATACCCAACGAACGTGCAGCTCTTTTGATTTTTTGAAAAATTTGATCATGAGAAATCAATTTGATCATTCCAAGAAATCCTTGGTTGGCGACAACTCCCTCGATGCTCTTCAGCTTTTGAATGAGATTGGTCGAATGGCTTGGAGAAATCACTGTCACCGAAGTTTGTCGGTCGCGGCGAATGAAACTGAACAAAGATATGACATTGGAAACGGATCCGCCCCACTCGTGCACATAGCCTTTGAGGTCAGCCCCTTTTCCTTCAACCGCATAAGCTACTAGCTGATTGTTGGCATCCCATGCCGAATACACCATGGCTTGAGGGATTTGCAAAAACTTGCGAATGTCCTCAGTTGTGCGCACAGAAGTCACAGTGTGCTGTGAATACAAACGAAGAATGGCCTCTGCTGAAATCTGCAAAGTCTTTAGAAATTTCAAAGACTGAGCGGACGGCGCAGTGAATTCTTTCTCAATGACAAAGGACATTTCTGTTCCAGCCAATTCAAAATCCATTTTTTGATAGAAGTCGTAGAGATCCGTCCACAGCATTGCAATGTCGCACTCTTGTCTTTGCGCTTCAGCCAAGCAATCATCTAGAATCTTGCGACCCAAACCCTGATTTCGGTGCTCGCTTCCTGTCACAACGCTGCCAATTGCCGCCACTTTCAGAACCGCCATTGGAGTTCTGATAATCAGAGGTTTCAGGACCGCATGTGAGAGAACTTTCTTCTCTCCACTCTTTTCCGTGATGATTCGGATGTTGTGGATATTCCCCAAGCTCAGCGCCGTTGGGTACTCATTTGCCAAAGACCAGGTCGATGTCGGCCTGAGCTCTTGATGCAAAAAATCTAAAACCTGAGGATACTCAGTTTCCCTCGGACAACGGGGACCTTCCATGATCACCTCCAAACCTTTATTTTAGCTGCACTTTCCCTGGGTGCTCAGGCCAGATCCTAGAAGTCAGGTGAATCTCGACCCTTGTCTGGACATCCTTTTTCAAAAAAGCTATATTCTGGACTGCCAAGGAGACTGAAATGGCTGATCTCGATCAAAAATGGAAAGAAAACGCCCCCGGCAAGGTCTTTGTTGATCAGACATGTATTGCCTGTGATGCCTGCGTGCTCAGTGCTCCAAACAATTTCAAAATGCATGAGGAAGACGGCCATGCCTTTGTCTCCAAGCAACCAGAAAACCCTGAAGAAGAA
>JAYTZS010000294.1:0-3540 GCA_043741885.1 Bdellovibrio sp.
CTGTTGGTATGAGAGTTCTTTCCCTGAAAGACGTAACACCCGTTCCGCATAACGGTTGCCGTCCTCCAAAACGTCGTCGAATTTAAGTAGTGAGTCGTGAGCTGCATTAATGATAGCGTATGTAAACTTTGCCGCCGTGAAAACATGAAGCTCTTCTTAAAGGGCGATCGTTGTTACACTGATAAATGTGCTTTTGAGAGAAGACCATATCCTCCGGGACAACATGGTCAGGCACGTTTGAAATTTTCTGAATTTGCTCTTCAGCTTCGAGAGAAGCAAAAGACCAAGCGATATTATGGATTGTCAGAAAAGCAATTCCGTCGTTATTTCCACGGGGCTGATCGCTCTAAGGAAGTTACTGGAACAGCTCTTTTGAAGTTTCTAGAAACTCGGTTGGACAATGTTGTTTACTCTTTGGGGTATGCAAATTCTCGCCGAGAAGCTCGGCAGTTGATTGGTCACAACCACATCATGGTCAACGCCAAGCGAGTCAACATTGCTAGTTTTTGTGTGAAAAAAGGCGATGTGATCTCTGTTTCTGAAAAGAGCCGCGAGATGAACAAAGTTCTGAGCGCCATTCAATCAGTTGCACGCCGAAGTGTTCCAGGATGGCTGGAAGCTGATCATGGAACTTTCAAAGGAACCGTTAAAGATCTTCCGACACGTGAAGAGATTACGATTCCGGTCGAAGAGAACATGATCGTTGAGTACTACTCGAGATAATTACACCTTTGGGGGTTTTCAGTTATGCATGAGCACTATTACCGTTTTTGGCGCGATCTAATTAAACCAAAAGGTTTTGAAGTTGATCGAGAGACTTTACGGGAAGATTACGCAAGATTTACTATAAAACCTCTTGAAAGAGGGTATGGCGTTACTTTGGGAAATTCACTTCGTCGAATTTTATTAAGTTCGATGATGGGATCTGCCGTTTCTGCCGTGAAGTTTGATGGCGTTCTTCATGAGTTCACGACAATTCCTGATGTATTAGAAGATGTTACCGATATCATTTTGAATTTGAAAGAGGTTCGCTTCCGACAGTACAACTCTGAAGTGCAGACACTTCGTATTTCAAAGAAGGGTCCTGGCCGGGTGACGGCAGCGGATATTCAGACAAATGATCAGATTGAAATTTTGAATCCTGAGCAGCATGTTGCCACTTTGGGTGGAAATGCGAATTTCAATGTTGAGATTTTGGTTTCTTTTGGACGCGGCTATGATGCGGCAGAGATTCGCAATGCCGAATATCCAATTGGTTTTATTGCAGTTGATGCTCTTCACAGTCCAATTCGTAAAGTTAATTACGGCGTTTCTAATGCTCGGGTTGGTCAACGAACTGATTATGATGCATTGACGTTGGAAGTTTGGACGGATGGATCTTTGAAGCCTGAAGAGGCGGTTGCACTTTCATCAAAAATCATGAAAGAACAGCTGCAAATCTTTATGACTTTTGATGAGACCATGGAGCCAGTTGAAGAGACAAAAGATCACAAGGGCAGTTCTTTGAACGAGAACTTGTTTCGATCTGTTGATGATCTTGAACTTTCTGTGCGAAGTGCAAACTGTTTGAAGAACGCAAACATTCGCTACATCGGTGAATTGGTTGTGAAATCAGAGGCTGAAATGCTGAAGACAAAAAACTTTGGACGTAAGTCTTTGAATGAAATTAAAGAAATCCTATCTGAAATGGGATTAGGCCTTGGAATGAAAATCGATGGCTGGCCGCCAGTAGGTTGGGATCCAAACCAACCTCCAGTTAAGCGCGAACAGCAGTAATTAGGTGGGTATATGAGTTCACATAGAAGAGCTACGAAATATTTTAGTCGGAAATTCAATGCGAGAAAAGCGCTTTTTCGCGGTTTGATTGTCTCGTTGGTTGAGCATGGTCGAATTAAAACGACTGTGACTAAGGCCAAAGAGCTTCGCCGCAAAGTGGAAAAGGCAATTACTGTGGGTAAAAAGGATGATCTTGCGACTCGTCGCTTGTTGATGTCACGAATTCCTCACGAAGAGATCGTTGAAAAAATTGTTTCGGATATTTCGAAGCGATTTGTTGATCGTCCGGGTGGCTACACTCGGATTATCAAGATTGGTCGACGGCCTGGTGATACGTCTGAGATGGCATTCATTGAGTTTGTAGATTATGACTGGGCTGCAAAAGGTGAGGCTGAGAAGACGGCTAAAGGCGCAAAATCTGATAAGACTGAGAAAGCTTTGGCTAAAGAAAAAAGCAAAGTTGCTAAGAAATCTGCGGCTTTAGTTGCAGCTAAACGCAAGTCAGTTAGCCAAATGCAGAAAAAATCTCGAGTCGCTTCTAGAGCATAATCTGAGGGAAGTGAATATTTTTAGAAAGCCTCGGATTGGTCCGGGGCTTTTTTCGTTTTACATTGTCTGTGACAAGCCTTTAAATTTCGTGTTGTTTTCTTCAAACCGGTTCGCAACACTGAGATTATGAAACTTTATTTGAAAGCTCTTTTTTTCACCTTTCTTGCTGGAATTTTGCTAATTGGATTGTTTTTATTTTGGAAGAATCAAACTCGAGTTCCCAGTGAAGAGCTGATCACCCAGATTGATCAGATGGAAACCAAGGGCCTTCCGGATTTTGAGTTAAAGACGCTCGAAGGGCAGTCTGTTCGACTTTCGCAATTTAAAGGGAAAGTTGTGCTAGTCAATTTCTGGGCCACTTGGTGTGGCCCCTGCCTGGAAGAAGTGCCTTCCTTGATTGAGCTTGTTGAAGCTTTGAATGGTGATGTGGAGCTTTTGGCAGTGTCTCAGGACAGCTCGAAAGAAGAGATCGAGGTTTTCTTAAGAGCCTTTCCGAAAATCAAAAATCCTCATATTCATATTCTTTTGGACATGGATCATGCTGTTGGTCAGATATATGAAGCTGATCGGTTGCCTGAAACTTACGTCACTGACACTCAAAACAGGCTGGTGCGGAAAGTTTTTGGAAGTTTGAATTGGTCCACGAAGGAAGCCATTGCCTTCATGAAAGATATTCTGGCGAAGGCTAAAAAGTAGTTCGATGTTTTGAGCAGCTGCAAGATTTTTTTGCCGCAAGATTTAAATTTTAAAGCTGAGTCGTTCTCAAAGCTTTTGTTCTAAAGGCTAACCTTCTGTCAGAAAATTTATAGACCAAAGCGCTTTTTGAGGTCATCGATTTTTTTGTCAGCGTCGGGACCCAGTGCTTTTTTTGCTTCGGCTTCAAGCCCTTTTCGGCCCTGATTTTCGGCGTCTTTTTTTGCCTGAGCTACTTTTGTGTCGCCTAATTCTTTTTGCTTATTGATCTGATCTTGGACTTTTTTAACTTCAGTTTCGATTTGGGCTTTGGCTTTTGTGATCTCGGATTCGAACTTTGCTTTTTCATTTCCGATTTGGTCATTCACATAGGCCTGCAATTGAGTTTTGGCTTCGGCCAGCTTTTTTTGCAGTTGTTTCTGGAAACCTTTGCTGAGCTCGGGGCCTAGGTTGGAATTGATGTTTAAAGCCAGGCTTGGAAGCTCGCCTTTTCCGTCCGCATCCAAAGTGATTGCTGGCAGG
>JAYTZS010000295.1:0-3537 GCA_043741885.1 Bdellovibrio sp.
CATACCCTTTTTGAGGACTTGGGCTTGTACTCAAGCACAAGTCCTAGTCGCGCCACTCATCTCAGTAACGCACTGATTAGGCTTGCGACTTATGAAGACCAGTCTCGCTTCGATTGAGAAGTGAAGCTTCACAAAATACCCACTCAAATTAGAAAGATCCCGGTGCGACCTGAAGCGTAGTCTAAACTTTTGACAGATCTTTTTTTCTAAATCTCTTTTGGCATGCTGACTGATGGGTGGATGCTGAAAGGACTTCAAATGAATTCTTTACTGTATTGACTCAAAACTGACATTTTGAATTCTTGAAAAACACCGCCTCTTCCAATCTATTGCATTTTGGCGTCGACAATTCACGGCACGTGACTTGCCTCTAGACAATTTGGTTGGTCTCGGTAGATACGGGGTAATTATGGTTTTAGAAATTATGAATTCAGCTGCTGTAGGAAAATTAAAGGGGATCGTGAAGTCTCGCTATGGGAAAGACATCACGCTCAGTTTCATGCAGGAGGCATCTTCTTTGGATTTCAAAGAAGATGCCTTCCTGGTTTCTCGAGGTGATCTTCATGTACCGATTCAGGTGGATTCGAAGTTTTTTGCTACCGCCGTGGTCGAAAGCGGAGCTAGTTTGCAAAGCATCGATCAAGAGACAGTCAGTCAGTTGATCCGCTTGATGCTCGAACCCGAGTTTTTAACTTGGTACACCAAGCAGATGACTCACAACTCAAAGCAGGTATTGAATTCAGATTCGAACTCTTCGGTGATTTCGATCTTTGAGCCTTTTCAACTGGTCGAATTGGCTCAAACCGTAAAGTCGACCCCTGAAATCCGAAAAACTTCGGAGAAAAGCTTGTCCGCAACCAATGTGATTTGTGTGCAGACTCCCAATCCAAATTTGATTCCTCGAATTGCCAACGAAATTCACGATGTTTCAAAGCGTTGGGCTTTTCTCAAATTCAGTGATGTGGCAATTGAAATGAAATCGGTCGAGGATTTGAGGGGCCTTGGTAGTCTCACTTTGTGGATTGAGGATATTTTAAATCTCAGCCCTGAGCAGCAGTCTTTGATTCATCAATTTATCTCAGACGCGAGCCCGGCCGAGGAGCCTTTGTTGATCATTGGATCAGCTTCTGGGATTGAAAGTCTTGAAGAGCAGAAAATGATCCACTTGGGGCTAGGTAAGATCCTTAAAATGAATCGTTTGGAAGTCGACCGTTTGCCAAGAGATCCGAAGCTCCTGCAAGAGACTCTTGAATTCATGCTCGAGTTCTGAGACCCTGACGTGGCATGCAAGCCACAAATGATGATTTTTACGAAAAGTTTTTAGAAGCGCATCTTCCCAGCCCGGACTACAAAGTCTACCAACTGGCAGGAGATGCTTCGAACCGGCGCTATTACCGGGTGATGGCGCAAAATCTCTCATGGGTCCTTATGCGGTGGGAGCCGTTTGATCCTGAAAACTATCCATTCTTGTCTGTGCTCAATCATTTTGCCAAACATCAAGTCCGAGTCCCCGAAGTCGTCGCGATGGATGCCGCTCGTGGCTTGATGCTGCTTGAAGATCTGGGTGATTTGACTTTGGAGCGAAAGTTTTGGGAAAGCCAAGGCCAAGAGAGCTCAACTGTTTTCTACAAACAAGCAATTGATGAGCTGATTAAAATTCATTTTCACGCCTCTGAAGACAAAACGAATTGCATTGCCTTTAAAGTTCAGTTTGATGTCGAGAAGTTTTTGTGGGAAATGAAATATGGCCAAGATAATCTGCTCAGTGGAGTCTGCAAATTCCAATTCTCTGAAAAAACAAACAACGAGATCATCAAAGTGTTCACTCAAATTTGCGAGAGACTTCATCAGGAGCCGAAATACATTGCTCATCGTGATTATCACTCTAGAAATTTAATGATTAAATACGATGAAATGCGAGTGATCGATTTCCAAGATGCCCGAATGGGCCCAATTCAGTATGATTTGGTCAGTTTATTTCGCGACTCCTACGTCAATCTCAATGACGAGATGGCAGGCCTTTTAATAGAGTATTATTTAGCCAAAGCAAAACCTTTTCTAACAAAAAATTTTTCTCGCGAAGATTTTAATCACATCTATGAGCTGCAAACAGTTCAGCGTTGCTTCAAAGCTTGCGGCAGCTTTTCCAGTTTTTATCATCAGCGTGGCGACACTCGGTATTTGAAATACATCTCCCACACTTTGCGCCGAGTGATGAAAAGTTTAATGGAGTTCCCTGAATACAAAGTCTTTTCTGAAGTTCTTGTGGACTCGGGCGCCATGGAGCGAAAGTACGAAGATTTATGAATGCAATGATTCTAGCTGCTGGCAAGGGAAGCAGACTTTTGCCTTTCACCGCGATTCTACCGAAACCCTGCATTCCCTTTCTGAGTGTTCCCTTAGGGGCTTTTTCTTTGTCATTGATTGATCATTTGAAAATCAATCGTTTGGTTGTGAACACTCATTATTTGCCGGAGCAGGTGGAAGCTTTCTTTAGATCTCAGCACGCCTCCTGTAAGGAACTCTGTTTCACATTCGAGCCGGAGCTTTTAGGCCCGGGCGGTGGAATCCATAATGCTGAAAATCTGCTAAAGGGCGACGGCCATTTTTTAGTGTTGAACGCGGATGAATTGATTTTACCCCACCATTTGGGGCTTCTAGAAGATATGCTCGCCTTCCACAAGTGGCACAAAGGCATCGCGACTTTGCTCACTATGGATCATCCCGACGTTGGAACAAAATTTGGAGGAGCTTGGTTAAAAGAAGGAACGAAGATTCAGCTTTTCTCAAGGACAAATCCTGGGTCACCTGCTCTGAAAGGCCAGCACTTCACTGGAGTCCTGCTCTTATCAGATCGAGTTTTTTCTTTTTTCAAACCTAAGATCAATGATCAGGTCGTGGATGAGAATATTTTGTATGAAACTTTGACTGCGGCCATTCAAGCCGGTGAAGAGGTGCATGCATTCAATTGCAAGGCCGAATGGTACGAAACTGGAACTCCTGATGATTTTATGAAGGCCACTGAGGCCTGTTTGCAAATTTTATCTCGACCTCAATCGATCAATCAAAAGCCTTTTTGGCGTCAGTATCTTTCTCAGACGATTTGCCTTTTTTCTCAGGAACAATATGTTGTTGAGAAACAGTGGGCGCGCTTGCCAGAGCTGCAGACTGTGATTGGAAAAGTCAGAAGGGGTCAACTTTAGAAAACTTCAGTGATTTTTCCCAAAGTGACCGCTTTAGAGGCGCCCGTAGTTTTCGGGAGACTGGAAGGCATATCCCACACTCGAAATGCTGCCAGCAAAGCAAAGGCGGCACCCTCAATCGAGTCTACTGGCCAACCAAAATCTTCTGTCGTTAGGATTTCTGTTTTCGGTAGATGATATTGAATTCGTTTTTTTAAGTAGCTATTTAGGGCCCCACCGCCACAAAGAATCACTGTGGATGGGATTTTTGCACAGTGAATGTGATAAGCTTTAGCGATAGATCTGGCAGTCAGCTCAGCCAGTGTCGATATTTTGTCTTCTGGTTTTTGATTTT
>JAYTZS010000296.1:0-3528 GCA_043741885.1 Bdellovibrio sp.
GACCGGTCTTCATAAGTCGCGAGACTAATCAGTGCGTTCCTGAGTTGAGTGGGCGCGACTTAACTTGTGCTTGGGTACAAGCCCAAGTCTTTAGCTTGAGAGGGGTTACCGCGCTTTGGTAGGGTTACCGCGCTTTGGTCAGATTGTGAGCGGCAGCCTGTGTAAAAGCGGCATCTTCTAACAAGCCTGTTTAGGTGATTGCTACTTCAAGTTTTCTCCGCATGTTCTCTGTCCATCGCGAGCTCGCAAAGAAAAATATCGCTGAAATCGGCGAGAACATCTGGGCGATGGGCATGTAGGCGGCTGATGAAATTGAGGAAGGCGATTTCAAATCGTTGAGGGGACACCTGAATATCGGGGGTCAGATCCTCGCGCACTTGGCGGTATTCGGGAGATTGTGCATAGCTTTTGGCGATCTGCTCCGACTTGGTCGCAGTTCTTTCTTCGAGCACACCGAGACTGGCGCCAAACTGTTGCGACAAGCGCTCTTCTAATCTTTGCAAAAGACGCAGATGAAACAGAGCGAATTGTCTTTGGTCCGTCACGGCGAATTCTACGCTAAGGTTGTTTGCTAGCTCGACAAGTGGATTGGCGCTGTAGATAAGGTCGGCAAGTTTTTGTTCCGTTTCCATTGGTGGAACCTTTCTTTAAGTTGATCAAACGACGGCTGCGAAACTGCGACCAAATTTCCTTGGAGGTCAAATTTCGGATCTTCATAGGTAACGACTTTCAAATGCGGGCAACGGGCAAGCAAGAAATCGAGCAACTCGAATTGCGCCGGCAACAGGAGACCGTGATGGCGATCGAAAAAAGCTCCGTTTTTGGCCTCGGATCCGGCCAGATGAATTTCGACTACTTTTTCGTAGGGGAAATTTTCTAAGTGTTTATACATTTCGTCTTGGTGGCGCCCCTGCATCCACTCCCAGCCGAGGAGATGACCGGTGTCTAAGGTCACTAAACATTCGCTTTGATCTGCCAGCTCGGCGAAAAATTCGAACAAATCCAGTTCACCCACACGAAAAGAAGCGCCGTCGGTGATGCCCGGAAACTCAATACTCAAAGGAGTCTGCAGTTCGGATCGCACCGTCCGGCTTGTCTCAGTGCAGATTTTCAAGGACGACCGGGAAAGAATTGGTGGCAGCGGATAGGGAACAGACTTCCCTTCAAGAAACCAAATGCCCACATCTTCGTTGATCCAGCCGAAGGGAATTTTTTCGGCAATTTCGTTGGTGACTTGCAAAATATGTTTTCGGTTGTAAGGCAGATTCGATCCTAAATTTAGCATCGTGTGATGCAGATTGACTGTGCTAGCAAATTTTGAGGCCTGTACATACAATTCTTCAAAGGCCGGCAAATAGTCAGCAGTACGAAGCGCTCCATAATCGCGTCGTTGAAACGAAAAGAAAAAGGTCTCGAAATGTTCGCCATTTTTCTGCAAAAAATTTTGCAGGGCTGACCCGACAGAGCCTTGAAAACCTCGTGCGGATCCCCATGGGGTGTCTAAGCCCACTCCGAGACCTGGCGAACTCACTTCGCCGCCGCGATCATCTTGCGAAGTGCTGCCAAGCGCGGGGCCTCAGTGAGGTTCAATCGGCTCACGGCAACCACGTCCAGCTGATTAAGCACACGAACCAAATCCTTCCCCTCTTGGAGTTCCTGAACCGAAAGACCTGTCGTCTCGTCCAAATTGTTCGGCACTTTTTGGTTCTCGGAATAGGGCGAACAGTAGGCATTCGGCTGAGCCTCCCGCACACTGTTTGACGCTGTCGCAAGCGATGGCATAATGGCAAGTCCTGCCAAAATCAAATTTGCTTTCTTGTGAACTGAATTGTCCATAGTTTCTCCTTGTTTCAGAGGCCCCGGTAGAGAGCGCTCAAGAAGACGTTTCTACTTTGGATCGATGTATTTGTATTATTAATAATAAGGGCTTATGCGATAGGAAAAATTCATGAGATCAGCGGAGCCTCACACCTTCGTCCCCGGGGCTGATCCTGGATATGGCCCCTCGCTCATCGCGTCTAACATTGTTCGCGGCCGCGGACAAAATCGGCGACTTAACCTGAAACTTCGTTGTTCCCGCCGATCAATTCAAATAAAAACTATGTCATCAGCAGCGAACTTTTACCCAAGGAAAGTGACATGAAAAACATCTTTTGTAATCTGACCAGTACAGCCGCCGCGCTATCACTCTTGATATCCACAGCTTGTACTCCACACTCTTTAACCCCCACAGCCGAACTGCATCAGGCATTGGCTCAAGGAGCCTGGCTTGCGCCGAAGCCAAACAATCCAATGTCTGAAAAAGCGCAGCTTCAGCGCTTTCGTGGGCAGACTGATTTTTTGAATCCGGTGGTTCCATGGGAAGGCTGCAATAGAATTGACGGTTGCATTGACGAGGGCCAAGCTTCGGATGACCAAGCTCCTGGAGCCCGTGAAGAACAAGAAGCGGACGTGTTTAAAATTGGCAGGCCTGGATCGAAATTGATTTATCTTTTGAACAACTACCGTGGATTGCAAATAGTTAGCTTTGCAGACGGGCCGGAGAAGCCAAAAATTTTAGGACGAGTGAAAGCCACCGGCAACTCTCCGCAGGAAATGTATTTTGACCAGGCTCGTGAGCGACTGGTGGTTTTGGAAAAATTTTGGTTGGGTGATGAGTACCAATCTCGAATTCTGATCTATGATGTGAAAACTCCTAGCAAGCCGCGAATTGAATTCATCAAAAAGGTGGAAGGGCATATTGCTGACTCACGAATTGTTGGAGACGTGCTGTATCTTGCTAGCACCGTCGGCGACAAGGGAAGCATCACAAGTCTTTCTCTGACTTCAAATAATTTACAGACGGTCGAGACCTACCAAGTTCCTTTGAAATTGAGTGCGCAAAATAGCTTGAACATTCAAAGCGTCGAAAAGGACGGAGTGACCTCTTACTACATGATTGCAACTTTGTCTGAATCGGAGTGGGGCTGGTGGGACCGCTCCAGTGTCGTCCAAGTGGTAGACATCACAAATCCTAAGGGAAAGATTCATCTCATCATGAGTGTCGCGGCCAAAGGATTCTTAAGTGAGCGCTCGCAAACTTTGATTAAAAATAACACCCTGATCGTGACTAGCAATTATTTTATTGCCGAGAACAGCCGCATTGCGCGAATTGCTGTTGAGACCTTTCGCTTTCCGACCTCTGAGAGCGAAGTCCTCACAGAAAAAGAAGCTTTGTATCGAAAACTGCACATTGACCGAGAGATGAAAGGGCAGTCAGGGCCTGAGGCCGATGCTTTGCTTGAGAAGCTAGTCAGTGATCCAGTACTTGGAATCAAAGGGCGGTTTGTGCAGAGCGGGGGGAGTTTGCGAAAGATGATCCCAGATTCTGCCGTGACAGTAGGAGATGGGAACGGTCTTTCAGCCAATTTGCAGGATGTGCGATATCAAGATGGTTTGCTCTATGCCTTTTGGGTTCCTGCCAACCAAATAGACCCTTTGGATCTTTTTGATATCAGCGATCCACAAGCGGGAGTGAAATATCTGAGC
>JAYTZS010000297.1:0-3525 GCA_043741885.1 Bdellovibrio sp.
CAGATGCGAGACCGCTCTGTTTTTGTTTTTAAAACCCGCCAACATCCTTTAGCAAATGAGACTTCCTATTTGGCAGGAATCGGACATGTGAGAGGCGATGGGCCTCAACAACTGCTTCCGTCCGAAACAGTTGGCATCGAAATGCCTCGAACTAACTCGAGTGGACTGGAAATCGGTCGATTTCTCCTCTGCCCAGAGCTACCAGTTGATGAAAAAAAAGGTGTGATTGAGAGTTTACTTGAACTCTATGGTCCGATTCTTTCCTTAGATCTTCGCTTCAAAGATATGAGTATCAGGACTTCTCGAGCTCACAGTCGGTATTATCAAAAAGTGTTCGCTCAGTTTCTAGACCGAAGGCATATCTCTTTTTTGAAAGGAGATCGAGATGTCATCTTGAAACTTGATCCCAACATTTTGCTCGGCTTCCTTCCTTTAGCTGTTTTGAATGAGAATGTAGCCTAAGGCGCGTTAGAAGTCCCAGGTTTTTTGCGCCGCCGATCCCTTCGGGAATATCTCCCAATTCGAAAAAATCAAACACCGGCGGATCTAAAAGAGGAAAATAAATATCTCCGAGCAGAAGTTGCCCGTCTTCAGTTTAATCAATCTATTAAAAAGGGACAAGTTCGGATCAAAGTCCGAAAAAATCACTTAGCTTCCACCGGAGCAGATATTGTTTAATGAGATCGAAAAAGAAGCCCAGAGCGTAGTGCCGGAACAAACGGAACTCATCAATGGCTATGCTCGAAAGAAAAAAGGGCCGCGGCGTAAGAAAGCCGTTCCCGTCTGATTTGCCGAGGGAAGAAGTCATCATCGACTTGCCTGAATCTGAAAACGTTTGCCCAAAGGATGTCACTGCTCTAAAGGAGATCGGCGAACAGGTCACTGAAAAGTTAAAAATTATTCCTGCTAAGCTATCGGTCGTGGTGGAGAGAAAAAAAATACGCCTGTCCTTGTTGCCGGAGCTATCTAGCGCAAGCCAAGAGCAACTCGATTTTGCCAGGAACGATTGCAACTGCGGAGCTGCTTTCGTTTTTTGATATTTTCAAGGTTTGCCGCTGTACCTAATCGAAGAATTATTTAATCTTCAAAAAGTGAATCTAAAGCGCGGGACAATGGCAAGTTGGCTGATCAGATTGGCTGGGAAGCTTCAGCCGATTTGGAATATTTTAGAGGAATGGGCTCTTGAAAGTGGTTACATGTGAATCGATGCAACCAGTGTTCAGGTTTTGAAAGAAGTGGGTAGAAACCCTGAAACCAAATCTTTTATGTGGGCACGTGGCAGTCCAGAGTTAGGGATTGTGTTAATTGTCCCGTCTCACAGAAATGGACCGGGATGACGCAGAGAAATCTCACACACTTGGACCGGGTTGGTGGGTTCACGGGGACTTTGCAGTCAGATGCTCATCATGGTTACAATCGGCTGAATGAGTTGATTTTTCGTTTGGGTTGTATGATGCACTCCAGGCGCAAGTTCCATGAGGCGTGGATCTCGGTGCAAAAAAACCAGGGCTTGCTGAGAACGCGCTGAAGATGATCAAGAAAATTTATAAATTTGAAGAGGCGTACAAACTGCAAAGCTTAAACTCCGAGCAGCGCTATGAGGCAAGGCTTAGAGAAGTGAAGCCGTACATGGAAAAATTCCAGAATTGGTGCACCGATAAGAAATCAAAAGTATTGCCGTCAGGTCCACTTGGAATCGCAATTGATTATTACCTTGCTGAATATGAAAAGCTTGCCGGGTTTTTAGTTGATGGCAGGTATAAGATCGATAATGGCTGGATCGAACGAGCGATCAGAAAATATGCAATCGGCAGAAACAACTGGCTCTTTTGTGACGCTAACACAGTTGATGATTTTGAGCGGCTCGCCGCAATGTTGGTAAATAAACCGCAGTTAAATTGAAATCAACCATGGCGCCGATAGACCGCTTACAATGAAAAGTTCAATCGTGCTAATTGTTATAGACTCGTCGATCCAGGCCCTCGCTTCGTCGATCAAAGCAATGGCGTTGATGGATACTCCGAACAATTCTTCAGCGTTTCAAAAAGGGATTCAGGCAGCGAATTGTCGGCAAACGTGCTCGTTCGCTTATTAGCTTAGGCCTAAAACTGGATCATTTATTTTCCACTAACCCAGCTGCGCGCCTGCAACATAGCAGTTCCTTACGAAAATCTAAAAGGCCACTGGATCGGTGGAACCGTCGACGGATAATTATTTCTTCGCAACATCGCTCAGAGTTAGGATCTAAGTCTGGGTTTCGTCTTCGAAGCAGACTTACGTCTTGATTTGAAGCAAGCAATCGGCGTCGAATTTTCTGATATGCAGATTCTTAAATTCACTTATCGTTTGTGGCCAAACTGGATCCGTTCCATCAGCAATCGAGTTTCTGATCCCAGGGTCCAAGGTAAATGCTCTTACAGCATGGAGCAGGTGATGTTTTGTGGCCTCATGATGTTCGTTTTGCGCTACAGATCTGTGCGGTCCTACTGCCTTGAAAATAAAGGCAACCCTTTGACGATTAAAAACTTCGAACGTTGGATCACGATTTCTTTCTGATATCCCCAGTGATGATGAGCTACGGTATTGCATGCAAACAGTGTCGACCCAAAGCTTGAACCTGTTGCTAAAGGATTACCACCAGACCATTGAGCGAAAAAAATTGCTTATCAATGAAAAACTTTTTAACCGATGCGAGCTTCTAACGCTCGATGGAACTGGACAGCTGTGCAGTCAAAATATCAGCTGTGAACACTGCCTTACAAAAACACTGGCAAGCGGTGGGGAACAATTTTATCATGGTCAACTTTTAGCAAGTCTCACCAATATCAATGCCAGCTATGCTTTGCCTCTTCAGTTTGAGCCCATCGAGCGCGGCGATACCCAGACTCAATACTCAAAAAATGACTGCGAACTCAACGCCGGTAAACGCCTTATCTGTAAACTTCGCAGCCAGTTTCCGAAACGAAGTTTTTGTTTTTTAACTGACAACCTCTTTGCCGTGGAACCTATTATCTCTCTTCTTCAAGAGCGCAACTGGCACTTTATCATCACCGCAAAGCCTGAGCGAAACAAAGAAGTCTTTTTCATGTTTGATTACCTTCACGAACGTAGACGCAGCCTTGATTTTGTCGATAACAAGGGCGCCACCCATTGCTATCGTTGGTCAAATGCTCTTCCACTTAAACAGTTCCATAAAAATGAAAAAATAATTCTGGTCAACCTGATCGAATATCAGCAAATCAATCCCCAGGGCGAACCTATCTACAAGAGTGCTTGGATCACAGATTTTGAAATCACAAAGGACAACGTCAGAACCCTCGCAAAAGCGGGACGCGCCCGCTTTGTGATTGAAAATAGAAACTTCAACGAACAAAAAAATCTAGGTTTTCAGGCCGAACACAATTTCGGCCATTTTGGCAATTTGCCAAACGTATTCTTTGGCCTTGCGCAAATCGCACAGCTCATCACAGAGCTCTTTTCATTGTGGAAGCAGGGTAAGGACTGGATAGCAGTGGTTGGAAGCAA
>JAYTZS010000298.1:0-3523 GCA_043741885.1 Bdellovibrio sp.
TTGAAACATCAAACTGATGTCAGCCGCCGGAGCCGAATGGGTAAGAGCACCGACGCTGATAAAGTTCACTCCCAGTTCAGCGACCGAGCGCACGCGTTCCAAGGTCATATTGCCGCTGGCTTCCGTCTCAATCTCAGACGGAATCAGCTTCAGACTTTCAGCGATCAAATCATTGTTCATATTATCCAGGAGAATTCTTTGTACCTTTAGTCTGACTGCTTCTTTAACATCTTTTAAATCACGAGCTTCAACTTCGATTGCAACCTCTGTGTGACTGCGAGTGCGACGGACGGCTGCATCGATGCCACCCATCACGGAGATGTGATTGTCTTTGATCATGATCGCTGAGCTCAAATTCATTCGGTGATTGGCCCCTCCGCCATGCAGAACCGCTTTTTTTTCTAACTGGCGATAACCGGGCAGAGTTTTGCGAGTGTCTAAGATGACAGTTTTTGTCGCTGCCACTTGCTGAACAAATCGGGAGGTGTAGGTGGCAATTCCTGTCAGGTGCATAAGAAAATTGAGGGCGACTCGTTCGGCTTTTAGAATTTGAATCAGATCACCTTGCAAGGTGCAGAGGATCTGCTTGTTCAGAACTTGATCGCCTTCCTCGAAATGCCATTTCAATTTGGCAAACGGTTCGAGCGAAAGAACAGTTTGCTCAAATGGCGAAGTGCCCGAGAGCACTAGATCCTGCTTGGCGATCAATTTGGCCCGCCCTGCACGAGGAGCTAAAGCGAGGGATTCGGTGGTGAGATCGCCATCGGGCATGTCCTCTTTTAAGGCTGCTTGAATCAAATCCTTGAGTGTCATGGAGGGTGTTCTACAGGCGTTCGGCGTCTTTGAGAAGCTTTTGCAGTTCTTCTCGGACAACGCGTTCCACAATTTCTGGAATGATTTTCCAGGCAATATTTTCCATCACCGAGCGAGCTTCTTGTCGCAGCAACTCTTCGATACGCATTGGATCCAAAGTGTTTAGGAGGCTGGAGCTGAGATTTGCCGATTGAAAATCAGAAGGCTGGCCGAAAGTTTTTGAGGAATTCGAAGACTTTCCTGGCTTGAGAGAGCGATCGAATGAGGGAGCATCATCGAGCTGGTCCAGCGAAATTTCGCCAAGCCCAGTGCTGAGAGCGATCGATGTGGTTCGACTGAGATCTGCTTCATCCAGAGTAAAGTCTTCGTCCTGCGGCAGTTCGATTTTGTAGCGGCTCAAATCCTGGCGAGCCCAATCGTCCCTTGGAAGAGTCGATTTGGCTTTGGGAGGTACTGGCAAGCCCTGGTTCTTCGGCAGTGGAATCGACTGGAATTCTTCTGGTTCTTCAATATCTTCAATGACCGAATCCTCATTGACAGAGAAATCGTCGGCAGGCTCATCCACCTCAAACTGAAATTCTTCAAATTCAGGCTCTTCCGGCAGTTCAACCGGAGCGCTTCTGGCTGAATTCTGTTTGGAATTCAAAGGAGAGCTGGGAATCGCAGTTCCAGTCTGATCTTGCTTTTGGAATTGGTCTTGCATTTGCTTTTGCGGCTGCTTTTCGGATTGACTGTGATTTTGTGTTGGTTTTTCGACTATCGAGGGCATTTCGGGAAAAGTGAGGAATTCGGAAATCACATTTGTATTGACCACCGGGCACAGATCTTTGATCAAAGAGCGCAAAGTGTCGGCATCGAAAGGCTTTTCCAGTCGGCGCTCGGCTCCGCTGGCTTGAGCTTTGGCTTCGTCGATTTCCATGAAGCCACTCCACATCAGCACCACTGGAATCTTTTTTGCGATGGGGTCGGCTTTGAGCTCACCTGAGACTTCATAGCCATTCTTTTTAGAAAGCAAAACGTCGGCAAAAATGATGTCGGGCATGAAGCTTCGTGCGACTTGCAGCACGTCGAGCCCAATGGGCACGGCTTTGACTTCGACTCCAAAGTCTTGCAAAGCGAGCTGCATGACCTTTTTGATGGTCGAACTTTCATCAGCCAATAAGACGCGTAAAGCCATACAGAAAGTATTTATTTTTTCGAGACCTGAGTCAAGAGAAGGGATATTTTTATTTCATGGGAAGTCGAATTGATCGTTACATCAGTGGATTGTTTTGGTTCTATTTTGCGGGCGGCTTGATTGTATTTATCACTCTTTTTCTGGCGATCGATGCATTGAGCACGATGGTTCAGTACAAAGATGCAAATGCTTTCGGCTTGGTTCAATACTATTTAGCGTCTTTGCCAGAGCTGGTTTATCGGATGGCACCTGTGGCTTGCTTGCTGGCAACAATTTTTACCCTATCAACTTTGAATCGTAACAACGAATTGGTTGCCTTGTTCAGCTCGGGAATGAGCCTTTTGCGAGTCACCGCCTCAATCTTAATAAGTGTTGCAGTGATCAGTGTTGGAATATTTGTTCTCAGTGACCGGCTTCTGCCCGGATTTACCAAGCAAAAGAATTTTATTTTCTTCAACCAAATCAAAAAAAATCCTTCTTTGTACTCAATGGTGAAGAACGAAAAAATTTGGTACCGCTCAAAAGACTCGATATTTTATATTAAAACTCTCAATGATAATGCGCATGAAGCTCAAGGGCTGACGCTTTATTATTTCAGCGACAAATGGGATTTGATTCAAATGGTGACCGCAAAAAAAGTCGAGATGATGGGTCAAAATTGGAATCTTTTAGATGGCTCAGTCACTCTGTTCACCGAAGAGTCGAGCTTTCCTTTGACCAGTCAATTTGGAAAAAAAACAATTGTGATGTCTGAAGACGCCAAAGACCTTAGTTCGACGGCCAACACAGCGGACGTTCTTAGTCTCAAAGAACTTTCTCGATTTATAAAAAAGAACAAAGAAGCTGGATTGGATACTTTGAGTTATGAGGTCGATTATCACTCGAAATATGGCTTTGCTTTAGCTGCCCTGGTGATGACTTTAGCAGGAATTCCCTTTTCCGTGGGCAAAGCTCGGTCGGGGGGTAGCATGCTCAACGTCGGATTGTGTTTGGGCCTGGTTTTTGTGTACTGGATTTTCTATTCCTCGGCCTTGACCCTAGGAAAGCATGGCCAAATTCCTCCGATTGCAGCAGCCTGGGTGCCCAACCTGGCAATGGCCTTTTTCGGAGTGTTTTTTGCGCGAAAAAAATAGGAAACAGACAAAATGAGGACGGACATCAAGCCATTTGGCTTCTTTCCAAGTGGTCGCTTCTGTTGTAAACTGGTCTGCAAATCTCCCATTTTTTGACTCATTTTTGAGAAGGGGGCCGTGATGGCCGTTTTAGAAGTTTTAAAATATCCAGATCCTCGACTTCGCGAGATTTCTCAGCCTGTAGAAAAATTTGGTCCCGAAATCAAAAAACTGGCGGAAAACATGCTGGAAACCATGTACCAAGAAAACGGAATTGGTTTGGCAGCACCGCAAGTGGGCGAGTTGATTCGAATGCTGGTGATCGACATTCGGCCAAGAGATATCGGCAAAGCTCGTTATGAAAAACCGGACCTAAGTGATTTGGAAGCTAAAATCAAACAGCCTTTGGTGATTATCAATC
>JAYTZS010000299.1:0-9815 GCA_043741885.1 Bdellovibrio sp.
CGCCTTCATTGATATCAAGCAAGACAACATCGCCGAGCTCTTTGGCTGCAGCCCAGTGGGCACATGTGGAACCAACAAAACCAGCACCGATCACAGTGATTTTTTTTCTTTTGTGAGCCATAAACACTCCTTGGATTTTCATTTGTAAAAGAGCGCCTATTCAAACGTAAAATGCCATGATAGACAAGGTTTCCCAGATGATTTCCGGGCCGTAGAGCAAGGCGTTGAATGGCCCTTCTATAGAGTAGCAACACTGAAATTTCAAAAGTGAAAAATCGAAGTCTTGCCAAGTCTGATCATTCAAAGCAAAAATCACCTTTTAAGGAGTTTCTATGAAATTGATGTCTGCCTTCCTGATTTTTGCGTTTTCATTTTCTGCGCAAGCCGGTCCAGCTGTGTTGATTGAAGAAAATGGCAATTCTGTGCAAAAGGAAACTCGAATTCAGCCCTTATCTCAAAGAACATCGCTGCGAGACGTCTATCTAAATCAGGAATTTGCTTCAGCTTTGGAGCTTCGAACCAAGCGGAGAATGGGAATCGGCGCGGTGACGGCAGGCAGTACTGGACTTTTAGGTGCCTTAGTTGAATTGAATTTCGAAGCTGAAAACTCGGTCATCACAGCTTTTGGAGGCGGAACCGGTTTTAACTCTTTCAACTTCCAGTGGAAACATGTGTTCGGTGGCGAAGCTTTTTCGCCGTACGCAGGAGTCGGATATGCTAGATGGTATAGCGCAGTAGGAAGTGGAAAAACATTGGATAAAACCAATCCATCGATGCTTTCGGGACAGTTCTTATCAGATGAAGAAAAAAGAACCGGGCAGTTCGCCGTTGATCTCATCACTCCAACTTTGGGCATTCAATACAACCAACTTTTTGGTCCCTATGTTGGCACGGCCGTGTTTGCAGAAGTCGTGTTGCTCACTCAATTGAGCAACCTGACACCCGTTCCTACAGGGGGAGTTGGGGCACTTTACTATTTTTAGAGATCCGCAGTTGTCCGGGAAAATGTCCGAGATTTTCTAGATTCTCTGCTAAATTTACAGTCGCTAAAAACAAAAAACCCCCGGCGAATCGCCGAGGGTCTTTAAATCCTTAAAAGTCAGGATTTGAAAAAACTACTTCTTCTTAGTAGCTTTTTTCTTAGTAGCTTTCTTAGCAGCTTTTTTAGTCGCCTTTTTTGCAGCTTTTTTCTTAGCCATGTTTGCTCCTCTGTGTGGACACCCTTGCGGGATGACTCGTTGTTGTTCTCTTCCTTTAACTTTTTCTTTCATCTCCTGTTAAGAGATCAAAAGAAATACTTCTTACTTCAAGTGTTCCCAATGTGACTTCTATCGTCAATAAAAATTTTTTGCTTGAGCACTTTTTTTGCGAAGAAGGAAGTTCGTGGAGGTTTCTCATGATCATTTGGTCTGCGCTTTCGATCTTCGGACTGTACGTCGTCCATCGAACACTCGGAATTTGCGAAGAACAACAATTGCTCACACAAAATCAAATGGTCAACGTTCGGATGATCAGTTTTTTGACGGTTGTGATGCTCAATTTTTTATTTAAAGGCACCATTGTTCTCATGATTGCTGTTTCAGCGATCATCATTTTATCACCTTGGTGGGCTCCGCAACTAATCCAGAAGCATCGAGAATCACAATTGAAAAATCAGTTTCTCCCTCTGCTGGATCACTTAATTCTATCAATGAAATCAGGTAAAGGATTTCGAGCATCCCTGGGTTTGTTCATCGAACGCAATCCACCGGCAGTTCGCTTCATTCTCCAGGAATTCTTGAGTGCACTTCAATATCAAAAGGAGATGCAAGCGATCAGTAGCGACTCGAAAATACAATTTTACTTCCGCGAGCTGCATGTTGTGGACCAATCGGGCCACAAACCAGTCGATCGACTTCGAGCACTGCGAAGACGCCTGATGATGGAAAAAACATTTAGACAGAAGTCGAGACAAGCACTGATGCAGGTAAGATTTCAGTCATGGATCATTTCTGGTATGTATTTTCTGATCTTAGCATATGTTCAACATGATTTCGGGCTACGCGAACATTTGAAGCTCGTTGCTATCTCAGGTGCTCTATTCTTCAGTGGGTTGATCTGGGTGCAGCGAATGGGACGGAATTATCAATGGAAAATATAGCACCACCCTTGGAGTTTCTGATGGACGTGCGATTCGGTCTTGAAAAGGGACAATCGCTGAAGAAAACGATAGAACTATTCGTTGAAAATCAAAATGAGAATCCTTGGGCCCAAAAGATTGCTCTTTGGATGAAATTTCTTGAAATGGGAAGACCCACTTCTGAACTTGTCATTAAAATGACACCCACCCGGAGGCAGTGCCTCGAATTAATCGAGCAGGGACTTCGTGGAGAGCCGATTTACAATCAAGTCTGTCTTTTGGAAGAAGAAATTTATGAGCTCACAAAGCTTGAAATAGAAGAATTTGTCGCGACATTGCCGATCAAATCGCTCATTCCGCTTCTTTTCTTTCAATTTCCAGCCTTTTTGGCACTGCTTATTGGCCCATTTGTTGCGTCTTTTTTGGCACAGGCTTGATCTAGTTGCGAATCCAGTTGATAGCCCGCGGGCCTCTCGATAAATTGTCTGAATATCTGGAGGCTTTATGTATAAAATGGAATCTTTTGAGGCTCTGCAAGTCTTGATTGAAGAACTGTCCAAAGATAAATCAAATCAAACCCGAGTCCGCAAACTGATGGAATCGAGTGGTCTCGAGTACACTCCAGATTCGATTCAACAGATGAGCGCGGTTCTGGTTTTAATTTCAAAAATAACTCTAGACACTCGCCGAATTAAAACCAAAGAGAAAGTCCGTGACCTATGAAAAATGTCTTCAACAACCTGCTGGAAGCAGTAGGCAACACTCCGCTGGTCCGATTGAACAAAGTGATTGGCAATTCTCCACATACTTTTTGGGCCAAACTAGAAACTGCAAATCCAGGCGGAAGCGTCAAGGATCGAATTGCAGTTGAGATTATTGAAGCGGCCGAAAAACGGGGAGATCTCAAACCGGGCGGAACAATAGTAGAAGCAACATCTGGTAACACAGGTCTTGGTCTTGCTATGGTTGCGGCAATTAAAGGCTACAAATGTATTTTTGTGATGCCGGATAAGATTTCTGAAGAGAAAAGAGCTATTTTGCGAGCCTATGGAGCCGAAGTGATCATCACTCCGAGTGGAGTTGAACCTGATGATCCTCGCAGCCATTATTCAGTCACGGCCGAAAAAGCAAAAGAGATTGCCGGCGCGTTTTGTACCAATCAGTATCACAATCCTGATAATTTCAATCGTCACTACCAAACCACTGGACCTGAGCTATGGGAGCAACTGGGGGGTCGCCTTGACGTTTTTGTTGCTGGAGCAGGAACAGGCGGAACTATTTCTGGAGTCGGGAAATATTTGAAAGAAAAAAATCCTTCAGTTCAGATTGTTTTGGCTGATCCGGTCGGCAGCATTCTCTATGACCTTTATTATCATAAAAAAGTGATCGATCCACCAGCCGCTTACAAGGTGGAAGGAGTCGGCGAAGACATGCTTCCCGATAACGTACACTTTGATGTGATGGATAGTGTAGTCAAAGTGGACGACAAGTCTTCGTTTCAGATGACTAGAAAAATCATTGCACAGGAAGGAATGTGTGTTGGTCCATCGGCAGCTCTCGCTTTGGTTGCTGCCATTGAGTACTCTCAGAAGCTGAAGAGGCCTTCGAATATCGTCGTTTTATTTCCAGATAATGGCCGAGCTTATTTGAGCAAAGCCTTCAACGAACAATGGATGAAAGAGAACAATTTTCTATGAAAACAACCAATAAAGACTTCGGATTTTCCACTCGGGCCATTCATGCTGGTCAAAAGCCAGATCCAGCTACCGGCGCAATTATGACTCCGGTTTATCTGACATCAACCTATGTTCAAGAATCGCCGGGAGTTCACAAAGGCTATGAATACAGTCGAACTTCGAATCCGACTAGGCGAGCTTTTGAAGATTGCTTAGCCAGTCTGGAAGGCGGGACACATGGTTTTGCTTTCGCTTCAGGCTGCGCGGCGACTACAACTGTGCTGCATTTTATGAAAGCGGGAGATCACATTATCGCGGCTGATGATATGTACGGCGGCACCTACCGTTTGTTTGATAAAATTCTTAGAAACAATGGGATGCAGTTCTCCTTTGTAGATTTGACCAAGCCCGAAAATTTTGCCAAGGCGATTCAACCAAACACAAAAATGATTTGGCTCGAAACTCCGACCAATCCAACTTTGAAATTGATTGATATTCGAAAGATAACTACCGAAGCAAAAAAACACGGGATTCTTGTCGCAGTTGATAATACTTTTATGAGTCCCTTTTTTCAAAGGCCTCTGGCCCTGGGTGCTGACTTTGTCGTTCACTCAGTCACCAAATACATTGGTGGGCATTCCGATGTGGTGGGTGGAGCAGTGGTTACGAATCGCGCAGACCTTGCAGAAAAACTGCAGTTTCTAACCAACTCGATGGGAGGGATTCAAGCTCCGTTTGATGCTTTCATGTGCTTACGAAGTTTGAAAACTTTGTCACTTCGAATGAAAGCTCATGAAGCCAATGCCATGGCGATTGCTAAATTTTTAGAGTCTCATCCTAAGGTTGAGAAAGTCATTTACCCGGGACTTGCCTCTCATCCTCAGCACACTTTAGCTAAAGAGCAAATGTTGGGAATGGGTGGAATGATCACTTTTTATATCAAAGGTGGATTGGAAGTAGCGCGAACCTTTCTTGAAAATGTCTCTGTGTTTGCACTTGCTGAAAGCTTAGGCGGCGTCGAATCCTTGATTGAACACCCCGCCATCATGACGCACGCTAGCGTCCCTTTGGAGAATCGGAAAGCTTTGGGAATTGATGATTCTTTGATTCGGCTCAGTGTAGGAATTGAAGATCTTGAAGATTTAATGTCCGATTTGAAAGCAGCTTTTGAAAAGGTCTAATTGATCTGATTGACATAAATGGTGTTTGCTAGGTAACTAAAGCCTCTATTTTTTGTACCCTGTGGAATCAGCGGATTTTTCTCGCCTTCCATTGCTTAGGCTCGGTAGCTCAGTTGGTAGAGCAGAGGACTGAAAATCCTTGTGCCGGCGGTTCAATTCCGTCCCGAGCCACCACTTCCCTCAGGTACCGTCTTCCCATTTTGAGGGACGATGCGAATCTAAATTTCAGACTATTTTAAATAAAGAAAACTCAACTGTCGACCCGAGTCGTCTTTGTCTCTTCGGTACGAATGAAAGCTAAGGTCTGTGACGGTGTCTATCATTTCAAAATAAGTTTGAGCCGTAGTCACTGCGCAGTCACGAAGTTGAGCTTGTAAGATGAGATGAAGATCCACTTTGGATTTACCAGTCGAACTTACATCCCAAAAAGTTGAATCCGAGCCTGTGCAGCTTTTCAAAAGTTGATCTCGCACTGAGGTCTCCACTTCAAAACTCAGTCTTTGGATGTGAGGGCCCACAAAAACCTGCAGTTTTTGAGAATCGCAACCCAGTTTTTTCATTTGAAAAATCATTTTAGGAATAATTCGCTTTTCTATTCCTCTCCAGCCCGCATGCACAATAGAAATCCATTGAGGATTTGGATGAAAAAAGAGAACCGGCACACAGTCGGCCGTTGAAATGCACAAACCTAATTTTTTTTCATTCGTGTAATGTGCGTCGGCTTCGCTCGAAAAATCAATAGAGTGGGGAGATGTATGAATGATTCGGTCTCCGTGGATCTGTTTGATTCGTTTGAACTGCAGTTCAGGAAAGGCTGATTTCAAAGAGTCCGCTTGGCTATTTCGGTTGCCTAAAATAGCTTTGAAATGATCGCTTTCGATCTGAATTCCAAACTGATTATTCGAAATTTTCATGAACCTAAACCACTAAAAAAATGGTCGCGAATTTCTTGGAAATCAGGCCATGCAACTTTGAAAAATAATTCTTTATCAGTTTTTGGATGGCTAAAGCCTAGCTCAACTGCATGCAAAGCACATCGAGGTGAATTTCGAATGATATCTTGATTGTGAGTGCCACTGACAGATTTTACTCGACGATCAGTTCCGTAAACAGGATCTGCAACAATGGCATGACCAAGCTCAGAAAGATGAACACGAATTTGATGAGTACGACCTGTTTCCAGTTTTAACTGCAAATAAGAAAGCCCAGCCGGATGAGTTTTCAAAACTTTGTAATTGGTGACAGCCCATTTTCCGATTCCTGGGTCAGCCGCTTGGCTGCGAATAATTTTTTGGTCTTGGCCTAAAACACTGGCAAACTTTTTACGATTGGACGGGTGGCGAGCAATAAAGCTTTTCAACACTCCCTCCGGCTTTGCAGGAATTCCAAAGCAAATCGCATGATAAAGTCGATGGACTGTTCTGGCCTGAAACTGTTGAGCCAAATTTTCCTGAGCAAAATCATTTTTAGCTACGACCAAAATTCCGCTGGTCTCTCGATCTAAACGGTGAACGATACCGGGCCGATCTTCGCCAAACTTCATAGCGAGATCATCTGTATGAGCAACCAAGGCATTTACCAAAGTGTCATGTTGGTGACCTGCTGCCGGATGAACTACAAGTCCTGGAGGTTTATTGACAACGAGGATCTCAGAATCTTCAAATAAAATATCTAGCTTGAGCTCCATCGGCGAAATGGAACTGGCAACGAACTTTGGAAAAAAAATATCGATTTCGTCAGTAGCCTTGAGGGACAAAGAAGACTTTGCAATTTTGCAATTCACTAAAACATTTTCAGCAGTGATCAGGGCTTCTGCCCGGGAGCGCGAGGCGATTTCAGGTAGCAAGCTGAGAGCCTTGTCCAATCTCAAACCGACCATTTCAGGAAGGAGCTGAATTCGCAGGAAATCTAACTTATTTTTCAAGGGTCTCTTTAAAGTTTTTCATATAAGATTCACAGACTTTCTTCTCGTCAAGTCCCAAGACTTTGCTGATCTGAGAAATGTAGCCACGAACAAAGACATGGGCGGGCAAATTTTTAGAATCAATTTTTTCCAAAGCATGAATATAGTAAGCACTTATTTTTGTGATTTCACTCATGCGTTCGAGGGGAATATTCTTGTACTCACGCACTTTTTTCAGGAAATCGCCAGTCCAATTGCTATTTTCGCGAATTTCAATTTCAAAATTATCATTCAACTTAAATTCAATTTTCCCTGATGGTTTTTTAGGAGATTCGGGAAGTGTCAGCTTGCTCTGAGCTTTGAGACTTTCAAAAGAAATATCTTCGGGACGAACGCCACTTTGACCTAACTTTTCATCATAAAGCGAACGAAGATTTTTATTGCCCAGGACTGCATATGCTTCGTCTATCAACTTGAGCATCTGACGAGCTTCTTCTTCTGAAAATATAGTATAAATGGCTGAGTTTTCGCCTGAATAAGTGACTTTTGCTTTTTCATAAGCAGCTGTGACTTCGTGCTGGGGGCAGTGAAGTGACACTTCTAAAACATCATAATAATTAAAACGTAAAATTTCCACTCAAGAAATTTATACCACGGCTCGGAAATAATTTGCATTTAAATTCGGTTGAGTCAGTTGTTTACAGATTGAAAGGAATTGACCGGCTAAAGGAGTGAATGGTTTTTCAATGAGAACTGGCTCTCGACTTTTGAACGACTGCCACACAGCATTGTCGAAATCGATAGCTCCGACATAATTGATCGGCAGATCGAAATACTTCAAGCAGACACTGCGAATCGAATGCCCCAGATCTTGGTCGAGACGACTGCGTGATTCATTGATAATCAAATGAAGAGGTTTGCTGTGAATTTGATCAAAAAAATGAAAATGAAAGCCCACAACTTGTTTCAAATGTTGATGAAAAGAAAAATGGTTTCTCTTGTCCAGACGACGATAGCTTTTTAGTGCGGCTTCGAGCTTCTGATGATTCTCGGAAGCAGAATCCTGTTTCAATGAGTGACATAAAAAAGATTCAATAAGACGATAATTTTTTTCCACTGCTGTTGGATCTGAATTTGAGATTAGGATTCGTTCGTTGGCCTGGTGATACAACTCAAGATGAGCTTGAGAGGGGCCTGAACCTAAATCAAACAGAACATAGTCATAAGGGAGCTCTTTGCAGTCTAAAATAAGTTTCTGAACTTGCGGAACCGTGATTTCACTTGGCGCCCAAGAATCCCAAAATCCTTGAATCAAGGAAACTTTTGGAATTTCAGTGTCCTGGACGAAATCTTTTAGGCCGGCTTCTTGTTTCAAATACGAATTCAAATTAATTTCGGAAAGCTTCAAACCAAAGGTAGAATGCAGATTGGCTCCGCTGAGATCAAAGTCGATGAGCAAAACTCGGTTGTTTAATTTCGAAAGAGTAATAGCAAGACTAGAAGCGATAAATGTTTTACCGACTCCACCTTTTCCGGCACCGATGACCCAAAGTTTTGCTGACATGTGAAAGACTCCGTTAAAAATCTCAAATCAATATGATTTCGATTTCAGATTTTCTTCGGCTTCTGAGGCGCGGATATAAAGCGGTTCGTAAGAATTCCATTCAATAGTCCGGCCTAGTTTTGCCTGGGCCTGACCAAAAAATGCTAAAGTTTGAGCAAGGGGAGTATCCGAGTGCTGAGGATCACGCCGAATTTGTGAAAGGAAGGGCATGGAAAGGCGAGTTTCATAGGCCGTAAAGCCCTCGCCCAGGCAGAGCACGGGCTGGCTGCTACCGAAATTCAAAGAATTCAATTCGACCACAGTCATGGCTTGTGGAGTCAGCTCAACCTGATCACCAGAGAAAAGAGCAACATAATTCATATTTTTGTGAGCATTGAGCAGGCAGAGGATTTTTTTATCCACAGCACCTCTCAGTAAGGCTTCCTGTTTTAGCAAAGTTAGCGAATCAATCGCTACCAGAGGTTTTTGGAAGGTCATCGAAAAGGTTTTGATAATACTGGCTGAAACCCGGAGGCCTGTGAAACTGCCCGGACCTGAACCAACTGCGAAAAGCTCAATTTCGGAGAGCTTCACCCCGGTCTGATCCAGACACTTTTGAATAGCAGGATTAAAAAATTCGCTATGAGTTTTCGGATTAGATGAGGAATGAGAAGCCAGAACTTGATCACCATCACAGAGAGCCACACTTGCGTGGGCCGTGCTGGTCTCAAGAGCTAAAACAAGCGACATTTACCAAGAACCTAAGAGCCGAGAGAAATCATTGAACAGAGCAAAAACCATCAAACTCATCAAAAGCACCAATCCAACCTGTTGAGCCACTTCCATTTTTCGCATGCTAATCGGAGCTCCTCTGAGAGCTTCAATGCAGTAAAAGAGCAAATGGCCGCCATCTAAAATTGGAATCGGCATTAAATTCAAGACAAACAAATTGATCGAAATAATTGCCATCATTTGCAGGTACTGTGAAAGTCCGACTTTGAATGTTTCACTGGCCGCCTGACCAATCGAGATCACTCCACCAATACTTTTAGGCGAAATTTTTGCTTGTACCAAGCGCAAGAAACTAAGCGCTGTCATCTTGGTAATTTCGATTGTTTTTTCTAAACCGCGGACCAATCCCGCGCCCAATCCGCTAGCCTTGATCAGGGTTGTTTCAGGAACAGCAGGAAAAGCCCACGGCATAATTCCAACTGTGTAACGTTTGTCATCTCCACCTTGAGCATTCATTTGAGATGTCATCTTCGGAGTGATTTCCGAATGAACATTCTGGCCTGCACGATCTAAATCGAAAGAAATTGGACCGTCGCCCTTATATCCTTTGACCACAGCAAGCACATCTTCCCATCTCTGTGGAGCGACCGAATTGATGCGA
>JAYTZS010000300.1:0-9799 GCA_043741885.1 Bdellovibrio sp.
GCACGGAACCATCGGGTCTGACAATCCGACCCTGGTAAACTAGATTTTGATTAGTCGATGCAATTGCAGAGCTCACTGAGAAAATCAGTGAGCAAAATAGAAATAGAATTTTCAAAGCAATCGAGCTGACTTTGAATTTCACCATTACTCCGTGGCTTTGGGAAAGTTCCCTGGGCTAGTTACTTATCGGGAGTTGGAGTAACAGACATGAGATAAATCTAAATTTGATGGATCAGAATGGGTCATGATTTATCCCTAGTCTCGATTTGTGGCCAGGTTCCCCATCATTGACCCAAAATAAAACAAGATAGATCATAAATAACGAACTAGTTAGAGTAGCTCAGCTCGATCAATGCTTGAAGCAATGAGACCCGCCCAACAATCGGCAATCAGTATTTCTCGAAATCCTGCCTGGCTAAACTTGGAAATACAAAAGATCAAAACGAGGCGCCCAAATAAAAACGCAACAGATGAAGTTTATTGTCTTTCAGAAACAGTTTCTCATCCGACGTCAGATCGTCTTTCGCCCGGAAGTCGTTAGCAGTGAAAGATTCCGATGCGATCTGAGTGGATAGTGGGGCGGTCAAGCCAATCCAATCGCAGCCCATTGTGAAATTTTCCCATTGCCACTGATTCCCGATGGCTAAGGTTGCTCCGAACATAGAACCTGTGAATTGTCCTGAGGACTCGGACTCGACAATACTGGATCCATTGTACGGATACACAGTCACGCGGCTGTAAACTGCGCGATCGCTTTCTACCTTCAGGTAATCCAAGCCAGTTCTGTAATAGAAAGAGTTGCCAAGAAAATGTTTGAAATGGGCACCAACAGATTGCGACCGAGTCCGCGCATGGTCCAGGCCATGATTCTCTAGAGAGCCTGAAATGACTTCGGCTTGAAGCAATTGATTTCGATTGAGGAAATACCCGGCCGTCAGTCCAAACCCGCTGGCCAATCCAGGTCCTACTCCCACCAGTTGACCGGAGAGGAGAAAATGTTTTCCAACCCGCATATGGCAGTAAAAGCGGCAATAAACAAAAGACTGTGCTTTTCATGCTTGATTCTTTGCTGAAGTTCCGTTCAAGTTCTATTTCATAGGCTCAGATTCGAATTTCAGGCTGATAGGGGAGGGGCCTTATGCTTTGTCATCTGTTTTTGCTGATCAAACTTTTGACAGCAGCCGCGCTTCGGCTCCGACCAAGTACTAGCTTGTTAGCATGAAACCACTGTGCGCCACTTGTACAACAGCTGCGTTGTCTGTTAATTTTAAGCAACGGACTACGAGGGACACTATGACAAATAAAAATGAAGTGCTCAGCTTTGATCGAAATATCGCCTTTTCTCGATCGATCGGATTTTTGACTCGTTCAGAACTGAATTTATTGAAAACTAAAACTATTGCCATTGCTGGAATGGGTGGGGTGGGCGGAAGTCATTTGCTCACTTTGGTGCGATTGGGAGTCGGTCGATTCCACATTGCAGACATGGACACTTTTGGAATTGAGAATTTCAACCGGCAGGTAGGAGCCAATATGGAAACTGTCGGCCGAGCCAAAGTCGATGTTCTTTGTGATATGGCAAAAGCAATCAATCCTGAATTGGAAATCAAGATCTTTCCCAATGGAGTCAACAAAGAGAACATCAGTGATTTTTTTCGCGGAGTAGATGCCTATGCTGACAGCCTGGATTTTTTTGCTTTCGAAGCACGCAAAATGGTGTTTGCTCATTGCGCGCAAAATAAAATCCCAGCGAGCACCGTGGGGCCGATCGGAATGGGAGCGGCTTTGGTCAATTTTATGCCGGGGCAAATGAGTTTCGATGATTATTTTCAGTGGAAAGAAAATGACTCAAAATTGGATTTAGCAATTAAATTTCTGATTGGCGTCTCGCCGAAAGCTCCGCACCGATCCTATGTCGTCGATCCTTCGGGAGCAAACTTCAAAGAAATGCGGGGACCGTCGACGCCAATGGGAATTGAACTTTGTGCAGGAGTGATGGGAACAGAGATGCTCAAGATTTTGCTGCAGCGAGGCTCCGTGAAATCGGCTCCTCACTCAATTTTGTTCGACGCCTATCACAACAAAGTATTTCACAATTACATGCCGTTTGGAAATCGCAATCCGATTCAGCGCTTGAAGTTTGCCTTCGCCAAGCGCTCAATGAGTAAATCATTGAAAGCCTGAGTAATCCCGCAGTTCCCTCACTTACAATCTGAGATCTGACGGCAAGTGGACCTCGCTGAGGTCATGGCCGCGAAACCAAGCCATTAGATCGGCAAAATAGTGTCGGTACCAATCATCTTTTGCTGAAAGATCCAGTCCCATTTGAATTCGGCTATACTTGCCAAGAGAAACTGAAAATTTTGACGGGTCCGTGACATACAGGCGAAGATTTTTAAACTGGCTGTTGTAAGGAATAAAATTAGCTGCCCAGCTGCGGACCTCGAGCAATTTTCCTGTGACATTGTCGACCACCATCCATTGGTCTGTCGAGCTACCGGGTTCACTCACTCGGACTACAACGGCGACATGGAACGCCCAGTTGATGTTTCCAGCAACCATAGGTCCCACAAGCCAAACTTTGCGAATTGAATTTCGGTCAACTCCCAGTTTAAGTAAAGCCAAATGAACATAAGTTGCGCGGCCAAAACAATAGCCGATTTCAGTTCCTGGTTGGCTGTAATGGGAATCTGCATAGGAGGCAACGACTGGATTTTGATCAATCGAACGGATCAGCTGTTCACCTAGGTCGCGGTGGATTGAGGGCACTCGAGCAAGTTTAGAACCCGTGGTGGTGATGACCGCAACTGGCCGCTTGAGACTGTAAAGACTTTGAATGGATTGCTCATTAAGATTCTGAATCTCATGTGAGGTGAGATTTCGAACTTCATTTTCCTGGTAAGCCAATAAATCGGCAGATAGCAAAGGATCTGTCGGCTCCTCTGCTTCTTTGTCAGTCAAGTTTTCATGCGGGGGTTCGGAGGCTTCTGGAGTTGGAGACGTTGGAGCCGGTGCCGGAAGATGATGTGGCGGCAGCTCTTGAAGCGCCGAAGCCTGGGGAGCTTCATTCTGAGAGGTGCACGCAAGCGATAACGACAAAACAGCGCAAGCAAGAGGGAAGCTGAGAGCAAATGATTGGTGATTCATGATATCTCCGTTCAAAGGGGATGAAGGCAAGTTTGCACCTAGCAAAAAGCTGACCAAAAGTTAGACACTCTTTTCTTGTCTTTGAGATTTCAAAATCAACTGAATCAAGTAGGTCTTATGACGGAGGAACTCGCAGGACTTGATTTGAAAAAGATTCAGCAAACCCTAAATTTGGTTCCAGATTGTCACTGCTCCTCTGGGTTTCACTCTGAACTTGGTCAGTTGGTTTGGTAGCTGATCCGGTTCCGCGTTTTCGGATCTGTGCCCAGTGATTTGAGTCAATACGGACAGCAGTGAAACCACGGACCTCTTATCCCAACCAGCGGCCCAGTTTGAGACATAGTCAAATGAATCTGGATTTTCGAAACGGGCTTCTTCATAATATATTTAGAGGGGTCCATTGAAAAAGCGGCAAAAATTTTCATTTTCGGTGATTGCGGTTCTGACACTGTTGGCGCTTTTTTTTCTTAATTGTTCACCCACTCAATTTATCAATCTCGCACCGGTCACTGTCGCTCCGGTCAAGGTCAGCGGCGCGACAGTCGATTCGCCTTTTCTCGGTCCGATAGCTAGTGATTCAGGAAATGGCGGCACATATGACGGTAAACTTCGCATTCTTCACCGCTACGTCAAAGATTTTCGATGTGAGGGACGCCCTCAACCGGAGTCAATTCTCATTCGAAAAAATGCGTCGGACTGGGTGATCATTCGAAATGCTCCGACACGATGTCATATAGTCGATCAGGCGCCTGTGACCGGAGTTGCCTACGATGACGTTGCAAAGGTTGCCAACTATGGCGGCCAAATTTTTGTCGCTCCAAAACCTTATTTAGTGGCTGCCTTGGAAGATCCGAATTTGCCGGATATCAATTTGATCGATGGTGTGTGTGAAGATTTGAATGGCCGATGTTCCTTATTGGCAGCCACTCAACAAGCCGGTATCACCGCTTCGACGATTCCTGTCCAGGTCGAAATTCCACCAGGTCATTATAAATTAACCGGTGTGTTGGACTTGTCTTTCCTGAATACGGCGAACGCGGTCACAATCAGCGGAGCCGATAAGGTTTCGACGATTATTGACGGTCAAAACTCAACCCACCATTTCATAGTCAGCGGGGGAGGGCCAGAAACTCTTTTTCAAAATTTAAGTCTGATCAATGGGAATAACGGCACAGCGAAGCAGTCGTCTTCCATTACAACTGTAAACTACATAGCGAGTTCTTACTTTGGGAAGCTGACAATCGATAATTGCCTCTTTAAGAACAACTTGAACAACCCACCACTCTTTATCCCTGTCATAATCGACGGACTGACAGTGCGAAAATCACAGTTTGTTGCAAATTCTGAAGATGCTATTCACACCGCAGGGAACCGAATTGTCATTGAAGATTCGTCATTCTCCAGCAATGGTGGAGATGGGTTGTCAGCCAATAGCGGCTACTCAACCGTCTTGGTCAAAAACAGTTCCTTTGATAACAATGCTGGCCGAGGTCTCAATCTTTCCCAATGTGCGAAGTGTTTGATCGAAAACTCGACAATTTATAATAACCAAGGCAGTGGACTGAGTATCTCAACGGCCCCGTTGATCAGCACTTCCGATTTTAATTTCACCATTAACAATACGACCATTTATAATAACGCGACTGTCTCCGGGGCGTCGCTTCAACTGTCATTTGCTGATTCGGCCAACTATTTAACAATCAACAACACCGTCCTTGCGATCCACGACCCGGTAAAATTCAATTGCACATTCGATGGATTTTCTTCGCATAATATTCTCGCTGCAAATAGTTTATTTGACGACAGCAGCTGTGCAGCTTCGGGAGCTGGTAATCTAACAGGCGATCCAATGCTTGGAGCATTTGCGCTGAACGGAGGTTTCACTCCGACTCTGATCCCTTCCCTGGGAAGTCCACTGGTAGATGCCGGAAACACACTGACCTGTGCATCGACCGATCAGCGTTGGTTGCCGCGGCCGGCGGGTCCAAGTGCAAAATGCGATATCGGTGCAGTTGAAATTCAATAAGCTCTAAAACGTCCTATGCTCTCTGGGTGTCTTTCGTGCGGACGCCAATCATAACTTTCAATCGACCCATTCAAATGAACTAGAATCTACCACCTCTAATCTGAGATTGATCTTCGAGGACTCTTAATACTATATTGAGGCACACATGTAAGTAATTGATATATCAAATGAATATCATGATCTGGCAATTTTTTGTCTGTGTTTGTCCGATCAAATAAATCTTATTCTGTAGATGAGCAGGGGGATTATATGATTACAAATAACACAGGCAATGTAACTTCATTAACTGCAACGACGAAGGCCGATAAATTTCAATTGCCCTTAGCAAATCGAAATTCGACCGAACTTGATAAGGACCTGATTCAGCTGGCTTTAGAAAAAGTTCCAACTGGGGGTAACGCCAAGCCATTTACTTGGGAGTGGTTGGGGTCTTCACTTGTGATTAAAACTCAAGATCATTATGCCGCTCATTATCTGAATCGAAACAATCACGCCTTGCTCCTTGCGCTTGGTGGTTTGATAGAATCAGTGGATATCGCGGCTGGCTATCAAGGATGGGTGTGCTACGCCTCGACTGACCAGCAAGATTTATCAACCCTCCTGCGTTTTACAAAATCGACTTCAAAATCGACTTCAAAATCGACCTCAACGGTGAAGGAAGAAGAGCATTTGTCGAGTCTCTTGTCATGTCTCATATCACGGTCAACTTACCGGGGGCCTCTTCAAGAATCACCGGCACCAACTTTGCCGCAAGTTCACCAGAGTAAGAGTGACAGTAAGAGTGACAGTAAGAGTAACAGTAAGATCCAAGTCAAGCTGGCAACTTCATCGTCGGTCAGTCCATCGTTCAAAAAGTTCTTAGTGCAGGCTGATTCTTATTTATGGGTTCAGACAAAAGCAGCTATTTCCTTCTTTAATGAAGTTCGTTTCTTCGACGATCGCCCTGGGCTTCGTGGCATTCGTTCATCTGAATTAGGCGTGGGTAAAGTAGAATTGGTTCTACTTTACATTTTCAGCTTCATTCCTAGGATTCTTTCTCTGATTGTCCGCACCCCTTTGCTGAATGCAAATTTTATCAAAGCTTCCAAGCGAAGTATCCGCAACTCACATTTCATTTTGTTCACTGCCGATGAGCTGACGCCTGAGAAATTGATCAGCGTCGGACGTAAATCAATGCAAGTATGGGTCGAGTTGGAAAGTCAAGGCTACAGTGTTCAACCTTATAGTCCCGCTTCCATTACCTTAGTGGACGCAGCAGCAAATTGCCTACCGGAGGACACGGTAAAAAAATTTCGCCACCTTTTTGAAGTGGTTGGGCCCCGTGAATGCCAAGATCAGTTTCAACTTAAGAAAAATGAAAAACCAGTGTGGCTTTTCCGCGTAGGAAAAAAATAAACCACTAGACCTGCCTAGACCTGACTAAAACAGACTCGACTTCGAAAGTTCAGGCATGTTTCATATTCTGTCTATGATATTCTGTTGAGCAAACGACTGAATTCCTAAAGCACGCGAGGCGGTCCTGGATTATAGACAGCAATTAAATGACTGGGATGAAGGGATTCGACTGGGTCGAGCGTCGAGGGTCCGTTCGCTCTGTCATCAACTCAATCACAAAAAAATTCCAAGAAAGCTCTTGGTCGACTATGCACAAATCGCCCGCCGATTGGGAGCTCCCGAACTAATCATCTTATGGCTAAGCGCTGTTGTTCGATCTGAAAAAATTCTCGCTGTTCCTGCAACGCCAAATGAGAAAGCCATTTATGGATTGGCCCTTTTAAGGCTGGGGGCCTTTCGCGAGGCTGAGCAAATTCTTTCTGAAGTAGACCCGGAAGACGACCCGCAAGTTTATTTCTACCGGGCATCTTTAAACATCAATCAGTGGAACTACCGCAAAGCTATTCCCGATCTGAAACGTTACATAAAGCATCCCGATGTCATTGCTTATTCACGTCTCGTCGGACGACTGAACTTATGTGCGGCTTTGGCTACGCACAAAAATTTCAAACAAACAGAAAGGCTGTTCTCGCAGTTGATGCGCAAATTAAGGCAGCAAAACCTGCCTCTCTTAATTGGAAATCTTTTGGAAATTCGATCGCAGTGGCTGATTGGCCAAAACTGCCTGGACGAAGCCTTGAAAGACCTGGCTGAGGCAGAAGAGCTATTGAAAAAAGCAGATCAGCGAAGTTTGCTTTATATTGATAAGTGGAAATTAATCATAAAATTGCGAACAGCCAAAGATAAAACCAAAGATAAAAATCGAGTTCTAAGCGAAATGGAAAATCTGAAGGCACGAGCGACTCAGCTCAAAAATTGGGAAACTATCAGGGACTGTGATCTGCACCGTGCCGTCATCATGAACGATCAAAATTTGATTTTAAGAGTCTACTGGGGGAGCCAATCGCCGGCCTACAAAAAAAGAGCGGCCGAATTGTTTGGTTCGATGGTCTTTCAAAAAAGCTTTATTTGGAAATCGAACCCTCAAAGTGGTGGGCCAATCATCGATTTGGTCAGCGCTGCTCCCACGAGGTTGTTGCAAAAATTATTTTTTATCCTTTCGCGGGACCTGTATCAACCTCTCAGAATCACCGAAATTATAGATCAACTTTACCCTGAGGAATATTATCACCCAGTTGCTAGCCCCGCGAGACTCCACAGGCTGATCGCACGAGCTAGGCAATGGCTCCGGAAGAGAAATTATCCAGTAGCTGTTGCTGCCTTTCGAAATGCCTATCAGTTGACCTTTATCTTCGACTGTCAGCTCAAGCTCTCAGAAACCTTAGAGGACTTTGAAAGACTCGAACTTCCGGTCGTGACACGAAATGAATTTTTCAAAGCCAACGAATGGGCAAAAGAATTAAATATTTCCTCACGAACAGCTCGCCTGCATATTTTAAAATTAGTAAAGGAAGGCAAGATAGAAGCTGTCGGTCACGGCCCGAGAACGAAATACCGCATCAAACCTGAATTTGATCTAACTCGGCGCAAGATATTTTGATTTTTGAAAATTTCTTCAGTCAATCTAGAGATTACTAGCGGGCCACGGTATTTAACGCTTGCAATCGCTAAATAAAATGCACGTGTGGGTGCCGTGAAAACTGCAGTAAAAAAAGAGCCTCACTCCCGACTTCGGTCAAAAGAGTAGCGGACTGTCTTAGCACTAACAATTATGAAGGCATGCAGCCTGGGAGCTCGAAAGCAGTTGGCTCAGGAATTGAATTTCTCAGGGCCGACCGAGGACTCAGGAACTATGAACATTTGGTTGCATCAAGCAGTGATGAAACGCTTTGCTGAAAACGGCGGAAAAGTCGTCCATTAAGAGGGAACCGTTTCCTCATTTGCAAAATGGGAAGACGGTACCATTTGGAATGACAAATTCTTTGAGATCGGCCATTTTATTGCGATTGTCGATGACGCTTTGATCTGTGGGGGCGATGCCTGCGGTGCAAAAAGCGAATCGACTTTTTTCAAAGATTTCTTTTTGGCATTTCTGAATTTCATCTAAAAATTGCACGTCTGTCATGTATAGTTCAGCAAGTAGAATTAACACTGCAGTGGTCGTCTTTGAATTCATGCCGCTTAGATTAAATCTAGTTTTTTCCCACTTTATATACGCCATAAATCTACTGCGATTCGACCGCGCCGATATCACAAGTTGCAGCGGCCAGCCCTGTGGGCTCGGGGCGGTTGAAGCCTCGTTGATCGGTCGGAAGGCAAGTTAAGTTGTTGCCGCCGTCCGTGGCCGGGCTTGCAGCTAAAGGAGACAGGGTTGCGGTCAAGCCTCCACTCATCGCAAGAGGTGCCAGTTGAGGGTCTGTGATCAGGTTGTCGTTCCCACTTGCCGCACAGGAGACATCATCAAAAATGCTGTGGCTCGCGATGATGTTCGCGGTGTTTGAACCCCTGCAATTGCTGAAACCCACTCCGCTTTGAGCGACAATCGAGTTTATGAGTGTGAGTGTGTTAGACACGGCTATTGCGACGATATTGTATCCAGTTCCTGCTAAACCGTTTTGGTAAATCGTCGAATTGAGAATCTGTAAATCATAAGAGGGTGATGACATCGAAACGGAAACTGAAAGTCCGGAATTAGAATTATTTGTGATGGTGGAATTTTCAATGCGACAGTTTCCGCAGTTGTTCAGAACAATGCCACGTGAGTTTTGATCAAAGGTTGAGTTGCGTATGATCACATTGGGCGTGTTATTAAAAATGTTTAAGCCGTCAACTAGGTTGCCGGACATCGTTGTATCTTCAATCAAAAGTCCACTGAGGCCAGAAGCTTTGACTCCATTTTGATTGCTTAAAAACTTCGATTTTCGAATAATCACATTGCCAATCGCTCCTGTCGCACTTCCTCCGTTGATCGCCGCATTTCCCTGGTTATTTTTGAAAACACAGTTGAGGATTTCAGTTGTTCCACCTTGCATCGCGGGAACGATGGCAGAAGCCCCGAACGAAGTTGTATTGAACCCATTTTGGAATGTGAGGTTTTCAATTGAGACGATCGAGTTGTATCCGCGAACCATCAACTGATTGGTGCTATTGCCGCCGTCGATTACACTCGATGCTGAAGTTGCACCTCGCAGCTGAACCGGGAATGCGCCCGGAGCCGTTTGTAGAAGCATC
>JAYTZS010000301.1:0-3512 GCA_043741885.1 Bdellovibrio sp.
GCTTGATTCATCCAAAAAAAGGCAGCTTGTTTTTGATTGGTGAGATTTTAACTTCACTGAAACTTGAACCATCTTCCGGCTCAGACTCTAAACTTCAGCCTTTGCCTGATTTTTGTGGCACCTGTACCCGCTGCCTTGATGTTTGTCCGACCCAGGCCCTAGAAAAACCGCATTTGCTGAACGCCCAAAAATGCATTTCTTATCTTACGATTGAATCTCGGCACATACCGCCGCCGGAACTTCGCTCAGCCATCGGAGATTTGTTTTTTGGCTGCGATCTTTGTCAGACTGTCTGCCCGTGGAACCAGAAAATTTTCTCTGGCCAATTGGAAACTGCACCGGTGAGGAGTTTGACCACAGATTCCAGACAACAGTTAATTCAAGAGCTTCAAAATATTCTCACTTTGTCGGGGAAAAAACTGCAGAAACTATTTGCCCATACTCCCCTATCCCGAGCTGGTCCTTTTGGGCTCAGACGAAACGCGATTCTGGTCGCGACCAACCAAAATCTGGTGGAATTAAAAAACGAGATTTTTGCTTTTCAAAATGATCGCAAACTTGGACCCCTAGTGGATTGGTCCTTGGAAAAATTCTCCGAAACGGTCAATCCAAGCCCAACTTCTTAAGCAGGCTGTCGATGTCGACTTGCGACAAACGAGTGCGGTTTTTTTGCACAGCCACGCTCGAGCGCACATTTTCTTCAAATTCGCTGGACACCCACTTCAATCGTTCCAAAAAAGGACCGCTAAATAAATTTTTTATATCTTGATTGGAAGCTCCGTCCAAGGCATCGAGCATTTTTTCCATGACCTCGTTGCCGTCCAAAAGCGAGGCCACACAAATGTCATAGAAAGCTTCGTTGTTCTTGATCTGTGAGCTCTTGTAGCCGACCGCTTTGCAAATGGCCGCATAATCGCCAATTTTGTGCAATAGATGATCGGCTTCTGTCTCCACGGCTAAACTTTGAGCGCTGCCCATGATTCGGTCCGCATTCAAGCCGTATTTCTCTAGACTTTCGACTTGAGAAAAGTCGCCTTGACATTGCTCGAGGATTTGATTCATCTTAACGAGGAGATTCTTTGACTCGGCCTGGAATTCTTTTAGAATTTCTGTATCCACACTTCCCATAATCAAAGATTACCCACGAGAAACTGGAAATGCAAATAAACTATATCCCGATTCGAGTGAGCACATTAAGAGGCGAGCAAAAAATCAGATTTGATGCCTATGTGAAAATCAATGACAAATATATTTTGTATCTGCGAAGTGGGGACTCTTTCGAAGGCGATCGACTGAAGCGATTGAAAGAAAAAAAGCTCAAGAAAATGTTTATTCTCCCGGAAGCGGAAAACCTGTACCGAGCCTATCTGCACCAGAATATTGAAATGGCCTACAATAAAAACTCTGGCAAATCTTTGGCCAACCGAGCTGAGATTATTCAAGGAAACCAGCAAAGTAACGGCGAAGCTGTGATGGAGAATCCAGAAAACGAAATTTTTTACAATGACGCTAAGGATGCGGCTACCCGGTTCGTGCAGTTTTTAGGTCAAGAGGACCCGGCGGCCGTTCACTCGATACTAAAAATGGACAATGTGGACCAGAACATTGCTCATCATGGAGTGACCGTTTCAACCTTGGCAGTAGCTCTGGCTAAGAAAATGGGAATTGCCGATGCAAAGCAGCTCCAACTTTTGACCGTTGGAGCTTTGCTGCATGATTTTGAGCATTTTCACTCGGGGATTTCGATCAATCGACCGCTGGCACAATTCACTGCCGAAGAAATGCTCATTTACAAATCCCATCCAAGTGTGGGTGGAAGCAAGCTCCAGGAGCAAAAACACTTTGACCAGACAGTGGTTCGAATCATCTCGCAGCATGAAGAGTACATTGATGGAAATGGCTTCCCTCACCGGCTCAAGGAATCACAAATTGATCCTCTCGCACTGATCACCGCCTCGTGCAATGCTCTCGATCGGCTGATCACTTTTGAAGGCATCAACAAAAGAGATGCAGTGAAGAATTTAATGATTTCGTCGGTTGGTAAATTTCCACTGATGCACATTCAAGCTCTGGGCGACATCATGAGTGAAATCAAATTCATTTGA
This sequence comes from Bdellovibrio sp., assembly GCA_043741885.1. Classification (GTDB taxonomy): domain Bacteria; phylum Bdellovibrionota; class Bdellovibrionia; order Bdellovibrionales; family Bdellovibrionaceae; genus 21-14-0-10-47-8. Next base: position 2,106 of record JAYTZS010000301.1, read on the forward strand.
ATTTTTTGATTTTCTTAAATTTAATCTAAAATTTAATCTAAAATTTAAGTTACGGCAGCACTTTTGCTAGAGCGAATGATTCCGATTTTTTGTAAAGCCAAGAACTCTTCATGCAAGTCCATTTCTAAATCCGGACGCCATATTTCATCCGCATGATACGATTCGAACAAGCAAAGCTTCTTTTCACTGAGAACGATCTCCAGCACTTGGCCTTGATAATTCCACAGCACATACACTCCTACTGGTTTCCCTAAAACCTGAGCGCCCTTTGTAAACAGCAGGCGCTGAGCGCTCGGATCCAAATGCCAACCTGGGTATTTGAGAGCTCCCCAATCCTGATTTCGGATAGAATCCTGCAAGAATTCGTAATCGGCGATTTGAATGCAAGCCAAGGGTTTCCTTTGCTGTTTTAGAAGCATCGGCACGAAGTGGAGCTGATCCAGCGAAAATTGATTTAGAAAATCAGAGAAGAACCGATGCTGTTCAATTTCTGTCAGGCAAGCCAAAGTCTTGGGAAATACGGTTGTTATTTTTTTTTCATAAGCTTGTCGCAATGACGGATCAGCATGGATCATTTGAAGATTCAATCATGATCCTTTGCTAGGATGGAAGTTTATTTGCAGCCACAGGCCTTGCTGGTGCGCATCAGTGAGTGGAAAGTTTTGACCGATCTTGATCTTCAGTGGGAAAAACGAAATCCATGAAAATTTCCTTTGGCTCTAGAGCTCAAATTCTATTCACCGTCTTTCTCATCTGCTGTAGCGGCGCCGCTAGTCTGGCTCAAAACGCTTCACCCAAATTTGAAATTCAACGCCTGGATCCAGCTTTTTTTGACTGCCGAGTTCTCACTGGGCGAATGGATATTGAAGGCAAGCGCTTCTTTTTACTATCAAATGAATTGAAAGTGCGGGCAGTTAAGGCTGAAATTCAATCGACCGATTTTAAAACTCAGACAACTTTGCAAAACCTCCAGAATGGCGACCTCATTCGCGCCACTGTTTCGCCGTCTGAGACTCCTGGCGTGCTGCTTGTGGAATCGATTGATTTTGTTGGCTTGAATCGACTTTTAGGCCGGTGGCTCACCCGGCCTCCTGTGTCTACACAGGCTATTGTCGACTTTCATGACTTTAGCAACATGACAATTTTTCTGCCGGGTTCTGAGACTCACTTCCAATATGCCATCACTCCAAAAAATGCTTCGAGTTGGAGACTTTTTATCACTGATCAATCAACCGTTCAGTTAGGTGAGCTGCTCATTCGTGACAAGACGATTGAAATCCATTTTTTTGATCCCCGAACAGGACAGGTTCAAAAACGTTTTTTCCTCGAAAAAATTCAATCCGAGCAAAACTCTCGCAGTGCTTTGCCTGACCTGAGTATTCGCAAAGCTCAAGGCTATTGATGAGC
>JAYTZS010000302.1:0-3492 GCA_043741885.1 Bdellovibrio sp.
CGATCCGAGGGGAGAAGGGCTTTTCTGAGCTGGTGGTTCTCTGTTTTCACTCTCTTTTTTGAGGGAAGTGCACTTTGAGAGGTGCCGGGAACTAAGGCGACCTGCATTTACCCGAACTACTTTTTGTTGCAGCTTCTAATGCGGGAGAGGATTTGACACTGGCGCGGAGAGATTCTAGAAATTATTTGGGCTTGTAACTCGTTTTGAACTGCCCGGGGTCCGCCAGCAAAGCCTGATCAAACGCACAACGTCCTGTTCAACGGCGTTGGGATGAGAATGTGGTGCTCAGCTTTAATCTGCTTAAGCCACAAATGTCCCCGGTCCGTTTCGTTACTTATGCACTAAGTCTGCACCCATTTTTTTTTGTTGACGGGGTATTTCGCGCTCTAACTTCAAACAAGAGAAAAGATCTTTTTATTTTTTAAAATTTCCCTTGCCCGGCTCGAGATCGTTTGAGGGTCAAGGGCTTAATGCGCGTATAATTGCGATTTCACACTCACATGGGAGTGCTGGGTGGCTCTCTGCTTTTAGGTATTAGAAAAGGACTTCGAGCGCTTTCAACTAAACATCTGATTCATTTGACCTTAAAGTCAGATTTGAAAGGTGTGTTCCATCCAGCGAATCGAAACCTAGAACAATTGCTTCGAAGTACGGCTGAGAAATTCCATATTCGCATCTACTCCTCGGCCTTGAACTGGTCCCACATCCACTGTGTCATAAAGATCAAAGACCGCAAGGATTACAACGCCTTCATTCGCGTCCTCACGTCCATTCTCGCTTTAAGAATTCGAAAACACAAAAACTTCGCTGGCAAAGTGTTCACACTCCGACCCTTCACAAGTATTCTCAGCTGGGGAAGAGACTTCAAAAATGTTCTTGCGTACCTAGTCCTAAATCAGTTGGAATCTCTTGGCCTGGTGACCCGGCCTAAGAGGAAGACCATAAATAAGAGACCTCCTGCCTGAAATTTTCCTCGAGCATTAATCGGTAGCTTTTCCGATCATCCGACTCATTCCAGTTTGGATTGGCAAGTGCAGGCGTATGCGAGACTCAGCCATTCTACCTAACATGCAGCAAAAGGATGAGCTGAACCAAAACCGTACCCAGTTGTCTCTAAAAATATTAATGAACTTGTTTAGCAGTTCAACCTGAGACGATTTCAATTTGAGACAGCTTGAATCTGCAGGATGCCTTCTCCCAAACTTCCTAGAGTTCCTAGAGAAGGTGAGTTGAGATTTAGGCTAGAAGCACCGAGAAGCCTCAACCATGAAGAAGAAAATTAAGAAAAAATGAGATTTCCCATTTTGATTGCCGTTCTATTGCTGTTTGTTGAGGCTCACGCTGTCGAGTTTGGAATCCCATTCTGTGAGCAGAACCGCGATTGTCCGGGATGGATCACTCAGTTGCAATCTAACTCACCTCTTCCCTATGTTTGCTCGGCCTTTCTGATTCAGCCTGATGTTGTCATGACCAATCGCCATTGTTTGCAAGAGGCTCTTCGCAAACCCGGCTCCGCCTGCCAAGGAATTCAATTTTCTTTTCCCAGCACTCCGCAGTTTCCCAGTGAGAAAGTGAATTGCAAGACAGTTCTACAGACTTCGGATTCTTTGCAGGCTCCAGTGAAATGGGTGGCTGACATGGCTCTCCTGCTCTTGGAGAAGCCGGTTCACCGATCCGTTTTGGAAATTTCCAGCGAGATTTTGCAGGAGTCGCAGTCTCTCGATGTTCTCAAAGTCGATCCGGCACCCATGGGGAAGAATACTCCGGTGATTCGCAAGATTCGATGTCAAATGGGGATATCCGCAAACAACAGCTATTTCACTTCTTCGCCCAGCCCTGAAATGACTTTGTTGAATTGCCCGATCATTTCAGGAAATTCGGGTTCGCCCATTCTCAATCAGAGTGGCAAAGCAGTCGGTTTAGTTTGGGCGCGGGCTGGCGCCACTCTTCCTGGGGCGGGCAGCAAAACATTGGATTTGGCCGTGGCAACGCCCTTTCAATGCTTCCATTTTGCAACTTCAAAAGCTCTTCAGCTCACTCAGGTATGCAAAACAAGCTTGTCCCCAGCGGTCAGCCATCAGTTGGAAAATAACTATCTCGAAGCTCGTCATGAAACTGCGCAAGAAGCGGAAGCCAACTCTCGGATGGCCCAGCAGATTGAAAAAAGTTTCGGAGTGCTGATTCAAAAACTGCAAAAAGAAATGAGCCAAGAAACTTTTTCTGAGGCAAGAAGTCTATTCGACTGGCGTACTCGCGAGCTGCCGTTGAAAGCAAAATCAGCTGCATTTTTGTGGGGTCGCTACAGCGTCATTCCCGCATGTCTTCATGAAGATCGTTTGAGTGCGTATTTGAAAAACAAAAATCTCACAGAGTCTAACTTGCGACTGAACCTCCCAGTGCCCATGGCCAACTTGGTCCGAGTGATGGGAGATCCAGAACTTTATTTCACTCCTCTGATCGAGTCCAAAGAGTTGAAGCTAAAGATCGACAGCTCAAGACCGGCTTCAGTAGCGGCGAATGTCACTTCGCCTTCGCCCTCATCCATTTTTTCTTTTTCTGCAGAGATTGAAGTTGCTGCCAATCAAATTGAACTTTCCGTGATCGATATTCCACTTTGTACACAGAAGTGAAGATGATTTATTCAGTTGTCTAAACAATTGCCAGCGTACTTCAGAGAAATACTCAAAAGCTCTCGACAGCTCTGAATAGACCGTCTCGGCCTGAGATTCTACAGGCGTATTTTTGCTAGGTTCTTGTGAGTCGCCTGAAGTTTTGATATTCTTAAACAATGCCGAGGGGAATCAGTGATGAAAAAATGGATTGAAAAATTTGCTCGTCAGTCAATGAAGTTGATGAGTGAAAAACAAAGACATCGTATCTATCGGAAACTTTGCCTCGTTCCAGAAAGCGCTTTGGATCCTCGAATCACTCTTCAAATCGCTCGAACAAAATCCGATCTGGCTCAAGCTTATGCTCTGCTGCATGACTGCTATGTTGGCATCAAAATTATTGACCCTCAACCATCCGGCCTTCGCTGCAACTTGTTTTCCTTCTTACCACAGACAACTACGATCGTTGCAAAATTAGGCGATGAAGTCATCGGCACAGTGAGCTTGATCCGAGACTCTTCGGCGGGACTTCCCTCAGACAAACAGTATCTGAACGAAAACAACTGTTACCGCGCCGAAGGGAAAACTTTGGTCGAAGTCTCAGCATTGGCTGTGGCGCCAAAACATCGCAGCTCTCATCACGGCGTCTCGTTGTTATTGATGAAATATCTTTATAACTTCAGTCGAGCTCATTACAATGGCGATTACCTAATTGTCGTGGTTCACCCGAAAGCAGAAGATTTTTACAAAGCCTTGTGGCAATTCGAACGGCAAGGTCCGGTCATCGAGTATGACTCTCTGAAGAAAGCTCTTGGAATTCATTTGAGCATGACTCTTTCGGACACTCATCGGCAAAAATCAGTGGATATTTTTGGCACCGACG
>JAYTZS010000303.1:0-9735 GCA_043741885.1 Bdellovibrio sp.
GCAAGGAACGTTTTTGGTCAGCTGGTAAAGCTCTCTCGCATGCTCTAGCTGATCCCTGCTCCCCTTAAGAAGAACGTATTCAAAAGTGACTTTATCGCCAGTTTCTCGGGCGTATGTTTGGCAAGCTGTCAAAAGTTCTTTGATCGGAAAGCGCTTATTGATAGGCATCACTTGCGAGCGGATCTCATCATTGCTGGCATTTAAGCTAACAGCCAAACGGACTTTATTGGCGGCGATTCTCCACATTTCAGGCACAAGTCCCGACGTCGAAACAGTCACCCGTCTTCGAGAAACATTCATTCCCCAAGGGTCATGCAGAATTTCGATGGCTTTAAAAACTTCAACGGGATTGTCCAGTGGCTCGCCCATTCCCATAAATACAATATTGGAAATTCTTTGATCTTCTTTCAGCAAATCATTGGCTCGCATGAATTGACCAACAATTTCAGAAGCAGTTAATCTTCGTTTCAATTTTTGCTTTCCAGTAAAACAAAATTTGCAGGCCATGTTGCAGCCAACTTCGCTGGAAATGCACAAAGTCAGGCGGTCATCGGAAGGGATCAAGACTGCTTCAATTGTATTTCCCTGACCAACATCAAACAAAAATTTCTGAGTCCCATCCACAGATACCAAATGACTGACCACCTCAGGCAAAGTGAAATCAATCAAGCCAACCAGCTCTTCGCGAAAGGCTTTTGAGAGATTGAGCATTTGAGAGAAATCAGTGATCCGCTTTTCGTAAACCCATTTGAAGATTTGCTGAGCCCGAAACTGCTCTTTTCCCAAGCCCTTCAAAAAATCTCGCAAATCATCTTGGGACATTCCGAAAAAATTTCGTGGTCCTATTGGGGCAGTCACTTCTGCGGAAGCAGGAGCCGGAACCTGAGTTGAAAGTCCTTGATTGGCTTCAGGTTCTCCAGGACTTGCTTCATAAGCTGAAAATTGAGGGCGAAATTCAGAATTTTGCATGCCGCTTTTTAACATGCTTGAGAGGCTGACTCCAGGCATTTCTCATGTCCTGTGAAACTTGCAAAAGCCGGCTCAATTCATGAGGTTTGGCAAATTTGAGGGGTGTTAACTGTAGCGAAGGTTAATCAAGATTTTCGATATAATTTCGTAAGTCAGCCGTCGTACAGGGCACGCAACCCACTTGAGCCACGACGACTCCCGCTGCGAAATTAGCCAGCATGCAGGCTTCTGTGATTGGAAGACCCGAAACCAATCCCAGGGTCAAAGCTGCAATCACTGTGTCGCCTGCTCCGGTGACGTCAAATACCTGGCGAGCAAAAGTCGGAACTTGAACCATTTGATCCTCTGAAAAGATGATCATTCCGTCTTTTCCTAAAGTCATCACAACTTGTTTCGCACCCGTTCGCTTTTGGACGGCGCGGCCCAGGTCAATGAGTTTTGCTGGATCATCTCGAAGTTCATCAAAATCCAAGCCAGAAAGCGCGATGGATTCTGTGAAATTCGGTTTCACTAGGTCGACACCCGAATAAAAATCACCAGAATTTGTTTGATGAGGGTCGACAAATACTTTTTTGCCTTGAGTGCGAGCCATTTTCACAATCTCTTGCAACACAGGCCGAGTGATAACTCCCTTCGCATAATCCTCAATCACCACAGCATCCACTGTCGGCAGAAGGCTACGGAATTTGTCAAGAACACGAGTTTGGGTCTCAAGCGAAATCAGCTTGCGGATCTCGCGGTCGACCCGAACCAAGTGATGGTGCTTGGCCATGATTCGAGTTTTTCGAGTTGTCGGCCTTTCGGAATCAACTAGCAAATGATCTGTTGAAATTCCTGTTTTTTGGAAGAGTTCAATCAGCAGCTCGGCTCCCAAGTCTTTGCCGACAACTGAAACTAAGATCGGCTCCCCGCCTAAACTTTTCACATTTTGCGCCACATTGCCGGCTAAACCCATGCGAATGTCTTCGCCTTCGACGTCCAAAATCGGAACTGGAGCTTCCGGGCTCAGCCTTCGAACTTCGCCCAAGAGGTACTCATCCACTCCAACATCGCCCAGGATCAGGATTTTACGCCCCTGAAGCTTGGGAATTTGTTCAATGATTTTCTTTTTTTCAAGCGAGCCCGCTGTCACAACTGGAATTGAATTCACTTTCGACATGCAATCCATTAAACACAGTTCCACAAGACATGTCAAAAAAAGCCCTGATTTACATTCCTAACTTCGTCAAACCCCGAGAGAAAGAATTGACGTTTCAATTTCTTAGGCAGCTGCATCCTCTGTGGGAAATGCGATTTTCAGAGCACAATCCGCCACCAGAAAACCAGGCCAATCGTCAACTTTTGCGACCTGTTTATTGGCTTGGAAATTGGCAGTTTGCTTGTCTTGATTACTATCATCCACCGAAAGGCTTGAACAATCGTTGCATTCAGGCCGAACCCTTTCCACCGGTCATGGTCGAAATGGTGGGAGTGATCGAAGCCATGGTGAAAGTAAATTTTTTGCCAAAGGATGTTCCACGCGCTTGGCAGTTAAATACTTGTTTGATCAATTACTACGGATCGAAATTAGAAAAAAATAATAAAGTCGATGTCGCAAGAGTAGGTGAACATCGCGATTATGAACCCGGACCAGTTGCATCAGTTTCGTTTGGCGAAAAAGCTCTGTTTCAGTTTGTTTCTAGCCGCTCGAAACAATCTCAAAGCGAAGTCTTTCTCCAGCAGTGGCTTGAGGATTGTTCCCTGCAAATTTTTGGCGGCGACAAATTTAAAAAACAACTTTTTCACCGCGTCCAAAGAGTCGAAAAAAAATTAGAACCGTTGAAAGGATTGAACACTCCGGAATTTGAAACCCGGCGGATCAATTTTACTTTTCGCTATGTTCCCAAAGAGCACATCGTCCCCTACCAGAAATTACCTGAAAACCAAAAGCAAGACGTTCAACCTTACATGACTCAACTGGCTGAGAATTCCATTTTTTTTCGCAAAGCTCTCGAAAGCAATGAATCGTAACTGCAAACCTTAGGGAGCAGTTACATTCCACCAAAAAACCAAATCAGGTCCTTCAACTTTCGCACGCACGTTCTGATATGCCCAGCGCCGCAAAAGGCTCACTTCGTCAGAGGAACGAACCACTTTCTCAATCGGGAATTCCATCTCTGAAAGTGGCAATTGAGCTGTCATCCGAGGCGCCGTCCACCAGTCGAGAAAAGTAGAGCTAAAACTAGAAATAAAGCTGGAACCTGAACTTGGATCAAAAGGTGGGTCAAATCTCACCGTGACGAAAGCAGAAGCACTTTGCTCTTGAACTTCGATTTTCAAGTTGAGAACAGCTTTTTTTATTGGAAATGCTTCGAGCACAGCTGAGCTCAAAGGGACCCGCAGCTGTTTGATTTGCTGTTTGAAATTGGGGCTGTATTTTAGGACAGTGGTCTGAAACAAAGTTGTCATCGTCGACCAGTCATAGGCTATAGGAAGTGAGCAGTGATGTCCTTGTTCAAAAGGGATTAGTTTGAGATTGGATTTTTTGAAAATCATTTGTCCACTTTCCACCTGTCCAGAATTGGCAGACCACGGAACCACTGCATCTTGACGGGTCGCAAATATCACAGCTGGAGTTTCGACGTTTTGATAAGCTGGCCAAAACTGGTTCAGTCGCCCAAAGAGATCGCCACTCAAATTCGGATCTTTTAATATTTTTTCAATCTCTGGTGGCATCTGGATTTCGGCGACTCGACTGGCGTTTTCAATTTGCTCCGTTTCAGCTAGGTGCTGCTTCGCAGTTAGCTTCGGCCTCTCACTTAACCTCTCACTTAACCTCTCACTTAACAAAGGCGCTTTGTAGTTTTTCTGAATCAAGTTAAAAAAATCAGGAACAAAATTCGAATCTCTCATTTCAGGCCATTTGCGTCTAGCAACTCTCAAACGCCGAGAAGCCCAATAATTCATTAGCCTCATTTTCAGGGTTTGTGCACGATGCTTTTCCAAGGTCTCTTGAAGGTTTAGGACCGGGCAAAAAGTTTGCACACTTTGAATTACGGATAAGTTTTGTGGAAGGCGATTCCACTGATTTAAGAGAGCAGCGAATAAAGATCCTTGCCCGCCCAGGCTCATTCCGAGCAAGTGCACTCCGCTGATTGATTGAGAGATTTGTTCTTGAGGACTTTGTAATTTTTGAGCGATCAAAAAATCCTGAAGTCCCTCATCAAAGCCACCAATGGAAAAAGAATCATTATGTTTCAAGTATTCCGAACCTGAAAGACTTTCGAGCAAGAGAACATTAAAAGCGGATTGTTCAAACATTTGAAGGAATAAAAAGCGCTCCGGATAGAATTCTTGAGTGTTCGAAAAAATACCCGTTCTAAAAATCAACAACGGACGCTTTTTATTGTCTGTTTTCATCGCCAAAAGCCCCTTAAGTACATTGTGATTTGGCAAGTGAAACAGGACGTGTCGGCCGTAAGGATAACGCCGCGGATGAAGTTGCAAATTCAAAGTACCCAAAGTGTTGCTCACGGGATCTGTCCAACCCGTGGTCCAATGACTGGCACATTTTTTTACAAACTGTCCCAACTCATCCAAATATTGAGCCGTTGTTCGAGTTTCAGTAAGAATTTTGTTTTGCCAAGTTGCCATCTCACACTCTGGAAAGAGCGAATCCGACTTTCCATTTGGCTTGCCTTCTGGATCCCACTTAAAAGCGTCCAACTGAATCAGTCGGGCAATCCACGGATAATCGCCGAGCGGCTCGTCAAAGAAAATGTTTTGCTCTTCAATCACTTCCATAAAAGGAGAATTTAGATGATGAAAGAAAGCCTGCCGAGACAGTGGCATTTCGCTCAGTTGCGACGCAGAAAGAGCATCGGCCAGGCCCCCTAGTGGACTCAAAACGACAAAAATGGGAATCAAGCTCCAGAGGTTCATTCAGCTTCATCGTAGCAAACCCAACTCGAGGTTTCACCAATTTGCGTCAATTCGTGGCGGGCTGCGACTGAGCTCGACTCGCATCAAGTCTGCCCTTACCATCAACAATCTGAATACGAGCTCTAGTCTAGCACGAAATAAAAATGGAGATTTTTCATGTCTGATTCTCATTCTCAGCCAGTCGAAGCTCACTTGAGCCATCCTCTTTTCCAAAATGCTCTGGCATCGATCGACGATGCTGCCAAATTGATCAACTGTGATCGCAACGTGCTTGAAAGATTGAAGCGGCCCAAGCGATGCATTGCGGTCAGTGTTCCAGTTCGAATGGATGATTACACTGTGAAGGTCTTCACGGGATACCGAGTTCAATACAACTCAACACTGGGTCCTTACAAAGGTGGAATCCGTTTCCATCAAAACGTTGATATGGGTGAAGTGGTCGGCTTGGCTTGTTTGATGACAATCAAAAACTCGGTAATGGGACTTCCTTATGGCGGCGGAAAAGGGGGAGTGACAGTCGATCCCACCAAACTTTCTCGGACTGAAAAACAAAATCTCACTCGCCGCTACACTTCAGAAATCGGACCTTTTATTGGCCCGAACAAAGACATTCCAGCTCCAGACGTTGGAACAGATGCTCAGACTATGGCTTGGATGATGGACACTTACTCTCAAGAAACTGGCTACGCCCAACCAGGCGTCGTCACTGGAAAGCCTGTTGAGATCGGCGGTTCTTTGGGCCGAGCCGGCGCCACTGGATTGGGGGTTGTCTATGTTGCAGAAAAAGCTTTTGAAAAAGTAAATAAAACTTTGCGCGGATCAACCATCGTGATTCAAGGCTTTGGAAATGTTGGATCTCACGCTGCTCAATACGCCTTCGAGCGAGGAGCTAAAATTCTTGCGGTCAGTGATGTCAGTGGTGGAATTTTTAATGGCGATGGCCTGAACATTCCTGATCTGCTCGAGTACATTCAAAACAACCGAATTGTTAAAGGCTATCCCAAGGGTCAACCGATCACCAACGAGGAGCTTTTGATTCTGGACTGTGATGCTCTTTTCCCGTGCGCCCTGGAAGGTGTCATTGATGACAAAAATGCGGACCAGGTGAAAGCTCGAATGATCATCGAAGGAGCGAACGGACCTGTGACCAACGAAGCCACCCGAATTTTGCATAACAAAGGTGTTTTCGTCGTGCCGGATATCATTGCTAATGGTGGCGGCGTGGTCGTTTCTTACTTTGAATGGGTGCAGGACATCATGTCTTTTTTCTGGGATGAGGATGAGATCAACAAACGACTTCAAAGCATCATTGTGAAAGCTTTTGAAACCAGTCACAAAATGTCAGTAGAGAAAAGCATTGATATGCGAGCTGCTGGAATGGCAGTTGCTGTTCAGCGATTGGAAAAAGCAATGCTTTTGAGAGGACTGTACCCTCGATAAAAATGATTTGGCCCATATGGAAACACCTCCCTGCTGGACTCGCACATCATCTGGCCCCGCTAGGACTTTCATTTTATGCTTCTCAAATGCCGGACGAAATTCCGCAGTGGCAGCCTTTCACTTGGAAGGATTTGCACTTCCCGAATCCCTTGGGAATTGCGGGTGGCCTTGATAAAAATGGGCAGTACTTAAAAACTTGGCAAAAGCTGGGTGCCGGATTTATTGAAGTGGGTACGGTCACTCCATATTCGCAAAAAGCAAATCCAGGGAAAACTTTAGATCGCGATTGGAAAAAACAAGATCTTTGGAACCGGATGGGCTTTCCAAATTTTGGGGCAGAAGAGGTCTACTTCAATTTGCACTCAGAAAAATCAAATTTAAAAATACCTTTGTTTGTCAACATAGGTAAAAATCGAAGTCGATCCAATGAGGAAGCAGAAATCGACTATCTCTATTTAGCCGATCGATTTTCCAGTGTAGCCGATGCCTTTGTCATCAATGTCAGTTCTCCCAACACTCCGGGATTGCGAAATTTGCAGACTCCCGAATTTCTCAAATCTTTGCTCGAGCGTTTGCAAACAGTGGTTCCGGGAAAACCGCTTTTGGTGAAACTCAGCCCAGATCTTGAGTCCAAAGATTTTGAAGACTGCCTGGAAGCCTGTGCCATCGGCGGAGCCAGTGGATTTATTTTGACCAACACAACCTTGTCTCGCCCCTCGGGCTCTTCTTTCCCCTCGGAAGGTGGATTGTCAGGCCGATCGTTAGCTGAACTGTCTAAAAAGAATTTGAAATTGGCGATTCATTTTTTAGCTCAGCATCGAAGCGAATTTCTTTTGGTCTCGGCCGGTGGAGTACTTTCCCCGGAAGATGTCAAAGAACGGTTGGATTTAGGTGCTGATTTGGTTCAAGCCTACACTGCCTTAGTTTTTCAGGGCCCTCAATTTTTCCGAAAAACTGCCGAGGTCTTAGGATGAGACCTAAGAATCGGAAAGTTCATTGGATTCCAGTTTCGGCCGGTTTTCTCCGCCGAGGAAATCAAATTTTGATTGGTCAGCGGCCCGAAAATCATTCGTTAGCCGGCCAATGGGAATTTCCAGGAGGCAAAATTGAATCTGGAGAATCGCCAGAAATCGCCTTGGCTAGGGAGCTTTCCGAAGAACTTGGCATCGAGGCTGAAATTGGCGATCTCAAGTTCGCCTGCACTCATTCCTACGGCGACGTGAATATTCTGATTTTGTTTTATGAAGTTCTTTTTTGGAAAGGGGAACCGAAACCCAAGCATCATCTGATGCTCGAGTGGATTCATCCTGAAGAACTGGTGCACCGAAATATTCCCGAAGCTAATCGCAAAATGCTCGACCGAATTTTCAAAGCCTTGGGATTGCAATGGCTCAGATAGCTTTGATCACCCAAACTCTCACAGCTCAAGCGCTCGGACTGGCCCAGGCTCTGCAGTTTCATCGACATGATGTGAAAGTCATCACATCAGCTAATCAGGAAGTTCCTAATGACCTTGGCTTTCCAGTTCTGACTTATTTTAAGTCTTGGTCCGCGTTGGAAGCTCTGAAATTCTTTCCGAGATTGCTTGGAGAGGCTCCTGAGATCTGGCATTTCGTCTATTCAGACCGCGAGAAAGATCAGCCGATGCCAGCTCACTGGCTACTCGCCCAAATGGCGCGAGCCCTGCCACGAAGGGTGGTGGTAGCAAGTTTCTATGAAACCCTTTTGCATATTTCAAAATGGAGAATGATTCCACTTTTAAAATGCTGTGACATTGTTACCACTGTGACTCGGGAAAGCTTGATGTATTTGAAGCGGCGGGGCTGGTTGAATAAGTTTTGTGAGACAGAAGTTCTGCCACCTTTTTTTCATTCGAGTTCTGAAGTAGGCAGCGTGGCTATGGACTCTGATCTCAAACAATTGCTGAAAACTGCAAAGCCTTATCTCGTTCTGCCTTCGGAAAAATTGCCTGGTGTCGATTGGGGCCAGGTGTTGGGCCAAGCCCACATTTTAGTTTGTGGACAAAGACCGGCCTTCCAGAAAACGAATCAAATCCTTTCAAAAGTCTATTACATTGGTCACTCGCTGTCAGATTCTCAGATGGCCGCCGTTTTGGAAAACAGCTTGGGTTTGGTGACAGCTTTCGAAGATTTTTCATTCATTGAGCTTCTCCGCTTTCACCGGCTTTGCCAGGACACAGAGACTCCAGTGATTGCAAATTGGCGGCAGACCGAAGCTCTGCCAGGTTACGCAGTCGAAAACCGAAATGGATTTGTTCTCAATCAAATCTCACAATTGCGACATCTGCTACTTGAAAACCCGGGGTTGCAACTTCATTCGCCCTGGTTTGAAGCAGCTCGATCGGATTTGGCGGATTCGGCTCTTAACGAATTGAACCGTCTGTATTCGAAGGTCCAGCATTTAAAGTCTTCATCAATTGACTTCAAAAGGCGGCCAATTTCATAATAAAGCGGTGAGTAACATCAAAGTTCCGTCTCAACTGCGAATCTGTTTGATTGCTGCGAAATTCCCTATTTTAGGTCGAGCCTCAGACCATGGTTTTCTGTGGCCCATCGCCCGGGGCTTAGCTCAGCGAGGTCATTACGTCACAGTGATTGCTGCGAAATCTCCTTTGGGGAAACAAGAAATTCAACGAGATGGAGTGACAGTTTTTTATTTACACGAAGGCTATCCTAATTACTCGGGCATTCGCTTCGAACAAGCTGTCCTGCAAAAATTTACCCAGTTGCACCGCGAAAATCCATTTCATTTGGTTCATAGCATTGATAAATCAGCAATTGAAATTTCCCGGCTCAAAAATCAATTTAACGTGGCTGTGGCTTACGATGTGGACGCTACAGAAATGTCTCAGATTTTTTCTATTCTGGGAATGGTTCAAGAATCCATGGGAAGCTTGCTCACGACGGCTGTTGCTGTTCTTTACAAATTTCTTACGACTTATCTTGGCGGCGATCGAGCCTTGCTAAGGACGGCGGATGGAGTTTTTGTCACCAATCCGCAACAGAGAATTTTCCTTGAACGTTATTATCTGTATCCAGATTTCCATGTTTATTCAGCCCCCTATGGAATTGAGCTAGGGGATCTCACAGCTAGGCCGGAGTCATTGGAACTCAAAAAGAAACTGGGTCTTCAAGACAATGCCCAAATTGTGATGACCATTACCGACATGATGGAAGCCAAAGAAATGACCAATCTCTTGATTGGTTTCGAGCGTGTTGCAGTGAAAAAACCCAATGCGGCGATGTTGATTGTTGGAAACGGACCAGGCTGGAAAGAGATTGAATTTCAAATGCTCAATTTGGCCTTAGGAAGCAAGGTCCTGATGCTCGGAGCTTTGAAGCCAGAAGAAGTCTCTGACTGCATTTCTATTTCAGACATCTTCGT
>JAYTZS010000304.1:0-24208 GCA_043741885.1 Bdellovibrio sp.
CTTAGGCTGTGTAACCCCTTCCTGTCAAAACCCAAGACATTGAGGAAATGCAGACTTTCCGGTACAACTGAGCGTGTCGCGATCCCATTTTTTTGCTCGGAGGAAAAGTGCGTTTATCTGCAGCCTTTTTAATAGGGCTTTCCTCTGTCTTGCTTATGAGCTGCTCTTGGAAGAAAAAAGAAACCTCGCCTGGTGGACCTTTGCGGGTTCAAGTGCCTTTTTCCATTGACGGCGAGTACGGGCTGCGAATTGTCGAATTGTTCACTGTTCAAAATCTACCTGAGTTGCAAGGTTTGGCGGCCCGGTTTCTGATCAATCCGGACGCCGTCAGTGGAGTCTTGAAAGGACGTCATCCGGACCTTCGCTACATTCGAGACTCCGATGATGTGATCGTAGCGAAAGACGATCTCAGTTTGCAATTGCTGACGGTCTATTCGCATTATGAAAAACTAAAACTATTAGACGAGCAAAGTGGCGCCGGCCAAGTTTTGTCATGGCCTCAGACCGTAGCGGTCAATGTTCAAATTCATTCGGATGAGGGGATTGTTGAAGACAATGCTCTTTACTCGGCCAATTATGGTGCGCTTTTGCTTGTCCCTTACACCAAAGAATCACTTCCGTTAATGGCGAATGGTGGAGTTTTGGGCCATGAGCATTTTCACGCTTTGTTTCATAAAATGGTGATCGCACCTTTAAAGGAAAAATATCCGCAGGTTCAGCGCTCAACGACTCATAACGGAGCGAAATTGATCCAGGCTATGGGATTGGATCCAGGCACCGAAGCCGGCGGGGATTCAATTCCTGTCGTGGCTCCAGTGCCTGATTTGACACCAGCTCAAAAACTGCGGCTTGAGTACCATGCCGTGCTCATGAGAGGAATCAACGAAGGCCTGGCTGATGTCTGGGGCTGGGTTTACAGTGGTGACAATTTCTTTGTCGGACGTTCGCTGCCGCAAGAAAAATTGAATCGGGCCTTGGAAGTGCCAATGGATCGATTTTTTTCTCAGAGCGAGCTTTTCGATGCGGTGGCAAGAGGCGAAGATGAAAAAGTTCTGCTTTCGCGTTCTTATGAGCATGGCACTCAGCTAGCTCGAGCGATCCGCAATTTTGCCAGCCTAGCCTCTAGAGAAAATAAAATTCCAATGGCTCAGGTACGCCAGCAAGTGGCAGCCGCTTTGATCAAAACTCTTCCACAAATTGCTGTTGAATTTGGAAAGTTGAAAGAAAGCTCATTTTTTACTTTGGGCCGAGTCACAAATATTTTCTCGCAACAGATTGAGAATTTAAATTCCAGTCAGTGCTTTTATTTTTTAAAACTCATGCCCTCTGAAGACCGAGAAGCGACTGCAATTGGTCAGCGCTGCGAGAGACTCAAAGCTAGTGAGACTGGAACATAAACATGAAGTTTTCGCTCGTTTTAATTTTCTCGGTTTTGATGTTGGTTAGAGCTGTTCAGGCCCAGGAATCGCCTCGCCCGGTTCATTTTCTGTTGGCAGCTGGCTCTGAATTTCGCTCTGAGAAAAATGCAGAGGGGAATTTCGTAGGTCAGAATTTAACCAACGCGGCCATCGGCTTTGGCTTTCAAAATTTTATTTTTATATTTGAGCAAGCTCAGTTTCAGGAAAGCTCTGGAAATTCGACCTTGTCGATTGCGCGCCATTTTCAAGACGATCTGGTGTGGGCGCAGTGGCGTGGAAATTCTTGGACTTTGATGGTGCCATTTGTGGCTGGTGGTGTAGGAGTGTACCGAGAGAAAATCGACACTCAGCTGGCTGGAACTTCAATGAGCAACCAAAGCAAAGACAAGTTGTTAACTGGTGCCGGCTTTGGAGTCGGCTTGGATGTGCCTTATCTGTGGCTTTCTTTGGAAGCTCGAATTTTATTCGGAGATGAACTCGATCGTCAGCCAACTCTAGGCGGATTGGCACAAGTTGGAATTTCCTTCTAGGCCGAGATTGGCTACGCAGCAGATTTCTGATCTTTCTATAAAGAGTGGGTAGAATGTGGATAACTCGATTTTATTGAGAAGTGAAAATTCCGAAGTATGGATTTCACTAACGCGCGGATGGGTTTCAGTAGAGAAATCCAAGGTTGTAACCGCTTGTTAACTTCCGATTTTTTCAAAATCAAAAGTTCAGAGGGAAAGAGAGAAAGCAGCATATCGGAACTTCCGGGACTGCCCTCTTCCTCAAAAAAGTAGGTCAGTTTTATGAAGTGGCTGCAAGCGCCTTGGACCAACTCGCCCAAACCATACTGGCCCATACCCTGTTTAAGAACTTGGGCTTGTACCCAAGCCCAAGTAAAGTCGCGCCACTGAACTCAATATCGCACTGACCAAGAGCGCGACTTATGAAGACCAATCCATCTTCGATCGAAAACCAGAGCCGACAAAATACCCACTCAAACCAGAGAGATCACAGAACCGATAGAAAATCGATTAATTCCAACCAACCCTGGACCCACTTTTTCGAGAAAGAGGGCAGATTTCACTTGCTGGTCTGTCTTTCTTACTCAGCAGATTTCACCTGCTGAACGATGGCTGAGCTGACTTTTGCTCGGACCATGAGGTCTTTTTTGTAGGCTTCAGCTTCTTTCAAAGTTGAGAAGAGACCGACGCTGACTCGGTACCAGGTCTGTCCTTTGACGTTGGCTGAAACGTAAAAGGCGCTGAAGCCTTTGCTTTTCAAATCACCAGACATGGCCTGTGCTTCTTTTTCGTTGTTGTAAGCAGCGATTTGAACTGTGTATTTACCAAGTGCGCTTGACGCCACTTCTTTTGGAAGTGCTGCCGGAATTCGCGAAGTTGGCTTTACCGGATTATCGACAACTGCAGACTTGCCTTCTAAAATCCGAGCAGCGGGCTTCGACATTTCTGGGGCGCGAGCTGTCGCAGCTGCATGAGATGGAGCTCGAGTCGCCACCGGAGCTGCTGGTGCAACTGCATGTGCTCCAGTTGAGGCCGATATGGCTTTTGCTGCAGGGGCGGCAGCAGAGCCGTGTTCGGAACTGCGTTCATTTCGAGCCTCGGTATGATCAGTGACATTTTTGTCATTGATTTTATTAGCTTCGAAGCCTGCTGGCTTTTCGTCATCAGTGACAAATTCTTCAGCTAGCTTTGCGATCTCATCGTCGGTTAAGGCCTTTTCAGGTTTGACGTCAGTTGATTCAGGGCGAACAGAGGCAAGGCCGCGAGATTCATCAGATCCGGCGGAAGACGATTCGCCAGAACCAGGTTCAAGTTGTGCCAATTTGTGCTGATTGTCGCTGAACTTCTTTCCAACAAAAGTCCCGATGGAAAAGGAAAGCAATGCGATAAAGAAAACCAGAACCAATTTGACGACCACATCCGTCTTGGATCCGTATCGTTCAACAGTCATAAAAATCCCCCTTGCTTTCATAGTATCGTCGGCTAACAATTCCGGTCAATGAGTCATGATCTTGACATGAAAAATCACCAATGGGATGCGGCGCTCTACAAGGCGATCAAAGCGGCTAAATTAGGACGTGAAGTTCTTATGCATTACTTTGGACGGCTTGAGCACATCGAAGAGAAATTCCAAGCTGGTCTGGTTTCCGAAGCCGACAAGGAATCTGAAAAAGTCATTTTCGACTATTTGCGGAAAAATTTTCCCGAAGACGAATTTGTCGGAGAAGAATCCACACTGGACTCGACCAAGATCCCGCCCTCCAAAACCAAAGGAAGATGGATTGTCGATCCGCTGGATGGAACGACCAACTATGTTCATCGCTTTCCTATTTTCTGCGTCAGCATTGGCTACGAATACATGGGGAAAATTCAGCTGGCAGTGATCGATGTCCCTATGCTCGAGGAAGTTTACACGGCTATTCGGGGCCAAGGATCTTATGTCAATGGTCGGAGAATGCAGGTCAGCCAAACCAAGACGATCAAAGACGCTCTCTTAGCCACCGGCTTTTTCGGCGACAATGAAGCGCAGTTACAAGAACAGCTAAAGATTTTTCCACAAATCACTCGAGAGTGCCGGGGAGTCCGACGAGCTGGTGCGGCTGCCTATGATCTGGCTCAAGTGGCCCGCGGAGTGTTTGATGGCTATTGGGAAAAAGGCATCAAAGCTTGGGATGCAGCAGCTGGAATTTTATTGGTCGAAGAGGCTGGCGGAACTGTTTGCACTTATCGTGGGGCTCCTTACGATCCCTACAAAAAATCCATCATCGCAACAAATTCTTATTTAGCACCTGTTTTGGTTGCATCCTTCAAAGGTAAAATAGATGGCGAGACTGATTAATTGAATTCAATAATTGAATTCAATTAATGAATTGATCAAATGACTTTTGTCTCGGCAAATTTTGCCGTCAGAATTCTGACGAGATCCCCCTGGGTCCTAGTCAAAATTTTCCGTATTTCTACTGGGTAATATTTCAATCTGCCAGTCTATTCTTTCTCAATGCTTTAAATCTTGGAGCTCAATCCTTGGTCTGGTTGGCACTTCAGTTGCTTTACAAAGAGGTATCGTAAAAGTTTTGGATTCATCAAGGAGGATGGATGGCTGAAGACAATGCAGCAAAAGACTCTAGTGCCGCGAGCTCGGGCACAAGTCCAGGTGGAAAATCGCCATTTCTTCTGATTGTTTTGGCAGTGGTCAATATGCTCGTCGTGGCTGGAGTCGGTTTTATGCTCTACAAAGGCCGCCAAAAAGATGCAGCCGAGCCCAAAATTGAACATGTGATCAAAGGCGAACAAGTCGCTCAAGAAAAAGAAGCCAAAGAAGAGAAATCTTTCATTGGCAAAGTGATTCCATTGGAAACATTTATCGTCAACTTGTCAGGTTCCAAGGGCCGCCGTATCGCAAAAGTAAATATGGAATTGGAACTTCAAGGCGAACAGGTGCAGGTCGAGATCGATAAACGCAAAGCTCAAATTCGAGACATCATCATCATCATTCTCTCCAGCAAAACTTATGACGAGGTCGCACTTCGAGAAGGCAAAGACAGTCTCAAAAATGAGATCAAGGACACTTTGAATGCCTTTCTGACAAAAGGAAAAATTCTCAATGTGTACTTCACCGAATTTATCTACAACTAAGAGGACGCTCAAATGAATCAGGTGTTGTCACAAAGTGAAGTTGACGCTCTCCTTGCCGCGGTTTCCGAAGGCGAAGTTGGCAGTTCAGACCCCTCTGGAGGGTTGCAGGCAATTAATGGCGGAGGCGGTGGTGGCGGATCCAGCCGAGCTCAATCCAATCAGGACGACAAAGTCATTGTTACTTATGATCTGACTAGCCAAGACAGAATCATCCGCGGACGATTGCCTCAGCTCGAAGTGATCTACGAAAAATTCATGCGATCTTTTCGAGTCTCACTTTCATCTGCATTGCGAAAAATCGCTTCATTAACCCTGGCGAGCACTGATTTTCTAAAATTCGGCGAGTTTATCAACACCTTGCCAATGCCAACCTGTATGACGGTCCTGCGTTTTGCAACTTTGCGAGGCTCAGCTCTGTTCGTGATTGAAAGTAAACTCGCCTATGCTCTGGTTGACAGTTTTTTTGGCGGGGCTGATCGCCCTTACACCAAAATCGAAGGCAAGGATTTCACTCAGATCGAATTGCAAATTGTAAAAAAAGTTGTCGACTTGGCAATTGATGACATGGAAGCGGCTTGGGCTTCAGTTGAAAAAATTGGCTGCTCTTTTGTACGGACAGAAGTGAATCCTCAGTTTGTTGGAATAGTTCCACCCACTGATGTGGTGATCGCCTCGACTTTTGATGTCGAGCTCGAAAACGCCAATGGCACCATCACAATCGTTATCCCTTATTCGACCATTGAGCCGATCAAACAGAAGCTTTCTTCTGGATTCCAAGTTGAGAGCGATCAAACAGATAAAAAACTTTGGACGACAATTATCAAAGATCAGCTGATGGAAACAGAACTCAACCTGAAAGTGAATTTGGGTGAGACGGAAATTAAATTGAAAGACCTGATGACTATGAGGGTGGGCGATGTGATTCCCCTGGATCAAGATTCTACTGGCGAATTCAATGTGCAGGTTGAAGGTGTGAACAAATACAAAGGTTATTATGGCATCCATCACGGGACAGTTGCAGTGCAAGTGACTCGAGAAATCGGCAAGGGGGGTTAAGACATGTCAGACTCATTGGACAATCTCGCAGACAAACTGGCAGCTGAAGCAGCAGGTGGCGATGATCAGCAGACTCAAAGAGACACTACGGCTCGAGAGGAATTTGACGCCAACAAAGATCGAAATCTTCAATTGATTTTGGACATTCCACTTCGAGTCACAGTCGAACTGGGCCGAACTAAAATGCCGGTGAATGAACTTCTGAATTTGGGCCAAGGAAGTGTCATCGAATTGAACAAACTTGCCGGTGAGCCAATGGAAGTTTTCGTCAACGACAAATTGATCGCCCGCGGAGAAGCCGTGGTGGTCAATGAGAAGTTCGGGGTGCGATTGACTGATATCATTTCGACCAAAGAGCGAGTGGAACAACTGAAGTAATTTCTTACCGGCGGAGCGCTGATATGCAATGGATTATCTACATTCTCTTTTTTCTCGGTCTTCATGCTCATGCAGCGACATCACAGGAAATTCCTGTTTTGATGGCGCCTGCTAGCCTAGAAATAGCCGCCAATGAATTGCCTCAACCAGTGGTCCCGCTTGTGGGAACTGGCGAAGACTCAATTCTAATTCCAGCTGCACCCGCAGCACCAGAAGCAGCCGTAAAAAACCTGAAAGAAACCGAAATTCCAGTGAATTTGGATGCTGCCAAAAAAGCCTCGGCAGCAGAAAGTCCTCTGTTACGAGTGTTTGCTTCGATTTGTATTGTTGGAATTCTCGGGTTTGGTGCCTTCTACTTAATCCGAAAGTACCGCTATGGGAATCCAAAAACACAAGCCACTCAAATCAAAGTTCTGTCCCAGCATTATTTGGGACCCAAGAAATCACTGGCAATCATTCGAGTCGCTGGAGAGTCCATCTTGGTGGGCATCACTGATCATAATATCTCTATGATCAAATCGTTAAGTCTCTTAGATGAGGACATCCCTGAAGAGACTCCCAAAGAATTTCATTCGGTGTTTAATTTGACTCGCAAAAATGAAAATAAAAATCAGCCAAGTGAAGACATCGAAAACCGCGAAGACTTTTCCATTTCAGGAATCAAAGATTTTGTATCTCTGAAAATGAAAAATATGAGGTCTCTCGAGTGAAAACAAAGTGGATGTCTCTTCTCACAGTCGCATTGATTTTATTGGGACTTGGCGCCACTGCCTCAGCTCAAGTGACTTTACCGTCTGTGAACTTGGGATTTAAGACGACCGACAACCCGGCTGAAGTTGTCAGTGCAATCAAGATCGTCTTGGTCATGACAGTTTTGACTTTAGCTCCGGCAATTTTGATCATGATGACAAGCTTCACGCGAATCATCATCGTGCTTTCCTTTTTGCGACAAGCGATGGGAGTGCAGCAGATGCCACCCAATCAGTTGTTGGTGGGTCTGGCTTTGTTCCTCACATTTTTTATCATGGGGCCCTCATTCACTGAAATGAATCAGAAGGGCATCCAACCCTATGTGGCTGGAAAAATTACTCAAGACCAAGCTGTTGAGTACACTTTGGCTCCGCTACGGAAGTTTATGTTCACTCAAACTAGACCTGCGGATTTGGCCCTTTTTGTAAGAATGGCAAAAATTGAAAAGCCAAAAACTTTGGCTGATGTGCCAACTATGGCGTTGGTGCCGGCGTTTGTGATTTCAGAATTAAAAACAGCTTTTCAAATCGGATTTATTATTTTTCTTCCATTTTTGATCATCGATATGGTTGCGGCCAGTGTCTTAATGGCAATGGGTATGATGATGCTTCCTCCGGTTGTGGTCTCTCTGCCATTTAAAATCATGCTGTTTGTTTTAGTTGATGGATGGGCCCTTTTGATCGGCTCCATGGTCAAAAGCTTCGGTTGATTCGCAGCAAATGTTTTCGAGCGGAAGGAACAGGTAAATTATGAGTGAAGAACTGATCATTAAGTTAGGACAGGACGCTCTGAGAACAACAGCTATGTTGGCAGGACCATTATTGCTTGCAACTTTGGCTGTGGGTCTTGTGGTCAGTATTTTCCAAGCCCTCACTCAGATCAATGAGCAGACTCTGACCTTCATTCCAAAAATGTTGGTCGTGGCCCTGGTGATTGTGATTGCTGGACCTTGGATGCTGGATGTGATGACGAATTACACGACGAATCTTTTCGAAAACATTGCAACTTTTGTCAGAGAGTAAGTGAAGTCAATGCCAGCACTGTATAATTTTCCTGAAGGACAGATTATCGCTTTTGCACTGGTTTTCCTCAGAATCATTGCTTTCGTGATAGCTTGTCCTATCTTTGGCAGTGCCACAGTTCCAGCACCCGTGAAAATTCTCTTCAGTTTGACTTTTGCAGTCATTCTCTATCCGTCAGTCGCGTTTAGCGGCATCGACATGCTGAAAATTGGCGATGAAATTATATTCCTGGTGATCCGTGAAACCTTTGTCGGTTTGGCTCTAGGATTTTTGATGCGGATGTTTTTCTTCGCTATCAGTATTGCCGGAGAAATTATCAGTGTTTCCATGGGTCTTGCTTCAGCGCAAATTTTCAACCCAGCAATGGGCGCACAAAGTAATGTGATTGAGCAGTTTGAGTTGACCTTAGCGACTTTGTTTTTTTTGGCCATCAACGGTCATCATCTTTTTATTCAAGGAATGGCTGAGAGCTTCCACCTTATTCCAATTGCTGCCATTGCAGTGAAGACTCAAGGCTTCGCTTCTATCACTCAAATGGTTCAAGAAATTCTTTTAATCGGCCTCAAGATTTCATCGCCAATTTTGGTTGCGATTTTTGTCACCAACATGGCCATGGGAATCATCGGACGAGCAGTTCCACAGATCAATGTTCTCGTGACCAGTATGCCAATCACAATGCTGCTTGGAATTTTTATAATGATCGCAACAACCCCATTATTTTTAGGTGAAATGCATGGGTTGCTCAATTTGATGACTGAACGATTTTTTCAGTTCATGAGGGTGATTTAATGGCTGATGACGATTCAGAAAAAACGGAAGAGGCTTCGCAGTCCCGGCGGGACGACTTCCGAAAACGCGGTCAAGTGGCTCAATCGAAAGAGCTAGCGAGCGCTCTATTTTTATTAGCCGGTGCTGGATCGATCTTTATGCTATCAAAATTCTTTTTTGTCGAACTGACTGAAGCCTTCCGCTATTCGTTCGGTGCCGATATGGTTGCCGCTGTTCGAGAAGGCGATATGACATCGGCCCTGCACCTAGCCGGCAACAAAATATTTTTTCTAACCGCTCCGGTCCTTGCAATTGCTTTGATCGTAGGAATTGGCTCATCAGTTGTGCAAACTGGATTTCTCAATGTCGAGGACGCGCTGACTTTCAATTTGAATAAAATAAATCCCCTTGAAGGCTTCAAGCGAATGTTTTCTTTGAAGACAGTCGTTGAGGCGGTTAAATCCCTTCTCAAACTTATTTTTATCTGCGCCATCGTTCTGACTATTATCAAATCTGAATTTTTCAAGGTACCGGCAATGATTCAATTCAGTGCTGAGCAGCTGATCCAATATCTCGGCAGTATCACTGTTCGGCTTCTCTCAGCAATTGGGATGGCCATGGTGGTTCTATCTGGAGCTGATTATTTTTTCCAGCGATGGGATTTGAATAAACAGATGATGATGACCAAACAAGAAGTGAAAGAAGAGCACAAGCAGCGAGAGGGTGATCCGATGATCAAAGCCCGCATTCGCCGTGTGCAGCGAGAAATGGCCAACCGTCGAATGATGGACAAAGTGAAAAATGCCGATGTCATCGTGACCAATCCGACCCACATTGCGGTGGCATTAAAATACGATGCCAATCTTCCAGCGCCGCAGCTAGTTGCCAAAGGAGCAGACCTAATTGCAGAGAAAATCAAGGAGCTAGCGAAAGAGTACAACATTCCAGTGATCGAGAACAAACCGCTGGCCCGCACGATTTATAAAACAATGAAATTGGGACAAACCATTCCACGAGAGCTGTTCACAGCAGTCGCAGAAGTTCTTTCTTACGTTTACAAATTGCGTAGGAAAATGAGGAGATAATGGACGACATTTTTCAGTTTTTGAAAAAATTTGAGAAGTACACTCGGAACACCGATCTGTTTATTGCTTTCGGCATACTTGCCATCTTGTGTGTCATGGTTGTACCACTCCCGCCGATCATGCTGGATTTGGCCCTTACATTCTCGTTGGCACTCAGCATTTTGATTTTATTGGTTTCGATTTACATTAAAAAATCATTGGAATTCAGTGTTTTCCCGTCCCTGCTTTTGATGACGACACTTTATCGATTGGCGCTCAATGTGGCGACAACTCGGTTGATCTTGACTCATGGCCATGAAGGTCCGCATGCCGCAGGAGATGTGATTTCAGCTTTTGGAAATTTCGTGGTCGGTAGCAACTATGTCATTGGTGCCATTGTCTTTATCATTTTGGTTGTGATCAATTTTATCGTTATAACAAAGGGTTCTGGCAGGGTTGCAGAGGTCGCGGCCCGTTTTACCTTGGACGCTATGCCAGGTAAACAGATGTCGATCGATGCGGATTTGAATGCCGGCTTGATCAATGAGCAGGAAGCTCGGCGCCGGCGCCAGGAAATCGAATCCGAAGCAGACTTTTACGGAGCAATGGATGGAGCCAGCAAATTCGTTCGTGGAGATGCGATAGCTGGAATCATGATTACAGTGGTCAACATCCTTGGTGGACTTTTGATCGGGGTCTTACAAAAGGGATTGGACCTTTCAACAGCTGCTAAATATTACACCATGCTGACTATCGGTGATGGCTTGCTCTCCCAAATTCCTGCCTTGATCATTTCAACTGCGGCCGGTGTGGTCGTCACTCGAAATTCACGCTCTGGAAAAAATATGGGCGCAGAGATGATGGGTCAGCTGCTGCTCAATCCAAGAGCTGTGGGAATCACTGGCGGAGTGATTGGATTGATGGCTTTGGTTCCAGGTCTGCCAACAGTTCCGTTTATGTTTATGGCAGCAATCATGGGCGGTCTTTCTTGGACAATCAAACGTTTTCAACAAGAAGCCATCGACAATGATCAAAAGAGAACTGACGACGCAGCTGCCGGCCCCAAAAAAGAAAATATCGAAAATCTTCTTCCTTTGGACATGGTGGAGCTTGAAGTTGGTTACGGTCTGATCAATGTCGTTGAAAGTGATCAATCCGGCGATTTACTTGAGCGGATTGTCAGCATTCGAAAACAGTTCGCCTTGGACTTAGGAATCATCGTTCCTAGCATCCACATTCGTGACAATTTGCAGTTAGCTTCTGGAGAGTACAGATTGCTGATCAAGGGCAACCGAGTCGGTGGCGGAGTTCTCCGGCCTGAATGCATGTTGGCAATGGACCCAGGGAATGTGTCCGATCCAATTGACGGGTATCCAACCAAAGAACCTGCTTTTGGGCTGGATGCTTTGTGGATTCATCCGCCGCTGAAAGAGCAAGCCGAAGTAGCCGGGTACACCGTGGTGGATTTGCCAACGGTGATGGCGACTCATATCACGGAGATCATTCGATCACATGCGCATGAGCTGTTGGGACGTCAAGAGGCTTCGTCTCTGGTTGATAATTTCAAAAAGACGCATCCAAAAGTGGTAGAGGATTTGATCCCGGATCAGATGTCACTTGGAAATGTTGTGCGCGTTCTGCAGAACTTACTTAAAGAACAGATTTCGATCCGCGACTTGCGAACTATTTTCGAAACTTTGTCAGACGAAGCCAATCGTACCAAAGATATTGAGGTTCTCACCGAACAAGTGCGACGGTCACTGGCCCGCTCGATCACAGCAAAATATTCGACCGACGGCCGGGTGCCCGTGATGACTTTGCATCCGAATATCGAAGAACTGATTGCCAACTCATTGATCCAAACAGAGCAAGGGGTCCAGTTGGTGATGGACCCTCAATCGGCTCAAAAAATGATCACTCAGATTGCGAGCACAGTCGAAGATCATCCGGAAATTGCAGGCCAACCGATTCTGCTCACAAGCCCGACATCCCGGCGGCATCTGTACAAATTAACTTCGCGTTTTATCCCCCAATTGGTCGTGTTGTCTCATAACGAACTGACGTCGGATGCCAATGTCAAATCGGTAGGAGTCGTGGAGATGGGTCATGCAAATTAAGAAATTTGAAGCGCGCACAATGAAAGAGGCTTTGGAGATGGTGAAAACCCAGCTCGGCCCAGACGCGATCATCTTGAGCGCTCGAGACAACAACCGCAGCTTCGGATTGATCGGAGAGGGCAGTGTCGAAATCACAGCCGCAGTCTCTGAAGAAACTCTGCATAAGAAAAAATTTGCTGAGAGTCGTTTGCGAGAAGAAGACAAAGTCAGACTTCAGCGCAGTCCTGCTCGAGTGCAAAAACAAGTGATCAATCAGATGGTCGACAAATACACCATCGAACGAGAAGAGCGCGCTCCTAAGCAGATCACTCGGACTCGGTACATCGAGATCGATGATGATAACGACACGTACAATCAACAACAAGCTGCAGCTGAGCGAATTAAAAATGCAGCTCAACGGGCGTGGTCTGAAATGGCCAATCAGAATATCTGGACTCAGGCTAAGCCTCTGCCTAAGCCTCAGACTTCGGCTTCTGCTAAACCCGCAAAAAATGCCATTGTGAAAGTGGTTCCGACGAAAGCGGAAATGCCATCCGCAAGTCCGAAAGCCGTGGAAGTGGCAGAGATCAATTTACTGAAAGGCGAAATTGAAGGTCTAAGGCAAGTGATCGCTCAGTTTCAACACATGCCTCAGAATTTCAATCAAGGCAGGCATCCCGGATCCGACTATGGATTGAGTTATGATTTGAGTCCTTGTTTTGAGAAGCTCACTCAAGCTGGAATCGCCGACGAAATCGCTGGCGAAATGCTTGCACAAGCTCAAGAGGAAATGCCGGCCTTGAAGCTAAAAAATAAATCTTTGATCGAAGCCTGGGCAGCCAAACACATTTTGACGACGACGAATGTGGCTAGCCCTAAACAAGCTATCAAAATGCAAGTATTTGTCGGACCAGCCGGGACTGGGAAAACAGCTTCTTTGATCAAACTTGCAAGTCATTTGGTAGTTCGAGAAAATAAAAAAGTAGCATTGGTTACAACGGACACCTTGAAAGTCGGCGCTTCAGATCAGATGCGAATTTATGCACAGATTTTGAATGTGCCGTTCGCCGTTATCCGACAAAAAGGAGACTGGGATAAAATCATGGCTCAATTGAGCAACTATGATCAAATTCTTGTCGACTTCTCTGGATTCAGTTTGAAATCCATGGAGGAAATTTCCTTGATTCGAAGTCTGTTGCCTCCGGACAG
The DNA here is from genome assembly GCA_043741885.1 of Bdellovibrio sp. Lineage (GTDB taxonomy): Bacteria > Bdellovibrionota > Bdellovibrionia > Bdellovibrionales > Bdellovibrionaceae > 21-14-0-10-47-8. Next base: position 13,406 of record JAYTZS010000304.1, read on the forward strand.
TCTGAATCCTCAAGTGCATTTAGTGCTTTCGAGTCTTGCGAAAGACACAGATCTCACAGAAATTGGCAAACGCTACAAAGTGACTAATTTTCAGGATGTTATTTTCACAGGCTTGGACGAGTCGAATCAGCATGGGTCGATCTACAACTTTATGAAGCGATTTTCAGTTCCACTGCATAGTTTTGGTATTGGGACTCGGGTTCCTGAGGATTTTGAAATGGCCACAAAAGAACGTGTTTTAGACTTGATCTTTAAAATTACAAAAATGAATCGGCTGGAGCAAACTTCTCAACAGCAGACCCAACAGCAAGGTTTCAAATCATGACAGCAATTGGAAAGCGAACACGCACAATCAGTATCACCTCAGGCAAAGGCGGCGTTGGTAAGAGCACATTGGTTGCCAACATGGCTTACGCTCTCGCTCTCAACGGAAAAAAAGTTCTGATCCTAGATGGTGACTTAGGAATGGCCAATGTGGACATTCTTTTCGGGGTGAAAGCTGAGCACAGTTTGCTGGATGTGCTTCAAGGGCGAAAAATGATGGAACAAATCGTTATGCCCCTGGCGCCAAATATTTCTTTGATTCCAGGCGGCAGTGGTTTGGTTGAATTGAATCGACTCAATGCTTTTGAAAGACGTTCACTTGTTGATGCCGTCAGTTCAATGAATTACCTATATGATTTTTTATTGATCGACACCGCCCCTGGAATTTCAGACAATGTTTTGTATCTCAATTCGGCGGCGCAAGTGGCAACAGTGGTGATCACTCCAGATCCAGCTTCACTTGCCGATTCCTATGCTCTGATCAAAGTTCTCAATCAAGAATACAAGGAATCCAAATTTTCAATCATTTGCAATCAAGTGAGAGATGAAATGGAAGGGATCAGTTTGTTCAACCGTTTCAATGAGGTGGTCAATCGATTTCTTTTTATTGGACTGGACTTCTGGGGTGCGATTCCGCAGGACCAACTGTTCAGAAAATCGACACAGAACCAGCGTCTCATTTTGAAACATGAGCCGCAGTCCGAAGCAGCGAAAAGTCTTTTGAAAGTTTCCAATAGGTTAGAGGGCTCGATGAGGATGAATGCAGACAAGGCCGGACTGCAGTTTTTCTGGGAGCAGGTCGTGGGCGTGGCATAAGGGATTTGGACTTTCGGTGCTGTCCACAGTTTGCTAAAATTATGACTTGAGGGGTTGAATGAACATGGGAAAAAACGTTGCTCTGTTGAAGAAATACAAAGATGAACCGCGCCGTTTGCCGAACGATGAAAAGAGCAAGCTTGTTTTAGAGTACTCTCCTCTAATTAAGTTCATCGCGCAAAAAATTGCCGTTCGACTTCCATCAAATATCGAATTGGATGATCTAATTTCGAGCGGAGTCATTGGACTGATGGATGCGATTGATAAATACGATCCCAGCCGTGATAATAAATTTAAAACCTATGCAGAATTTCGAATTCGTGGGGCCATTCTTGATGAGTTGCGTGCCCAAGACTGGGTGCCTCGCTCCATTCGAGACAAAGCCAAACTGCTCGATCGCACTGTAGTGAATCTCGAAGCCGATCTTGGCCGAGTGGCAACGGACGACGAAGTTGCAAAAGCTTTGAATCTATCAACAGACGAATTCCATGATTTGCTAAACCAAGTTCGGCCAGTTAGTTTGCTTTCAATTGACGAGTCTCAGACATTTTCGAACGTCGATAAGAAATCAATTTTGAATATTCTTGAGGGTTGCAAGCTGAACAATCCGTTCAATCAGTTGAATGTAAAATCAGTGAAAGACTTAGTAACTCAAGCGATCGAAGAGCTGCCGGAAAGACAGCGCTTGGTTTTATCACTCTATTACTATGAAGATCTCAATTTGAAAGAAATCGGCAAGGTTCTCAGAGTCACTGAAAGCCGAGTCTCTCAGTTGCACGCCCAAGCTGTGTCCCGACTGCGTAATAAGTTGTCGCAAAACTTAGGCTCAGGTGAACTGGACGTCGCTTAAAACAGGATTACAACAAAATCTCTTTTAATCTTAGTATTGAATCTTAGTAAAACCTTAAAGCTTTTGACCCAACTCTGGGTCATGGCGAACTGACGATAAGCCGATAAAGAACTATGACGTTCAAAGGTCCTCTCCACCTCAAAACAATTTTATTTTTATCTTTGGGTTTAATTTCATTTTTGCCTTTGCTGCTTTTTAGTTTGAATCAAGCAGTGACTTGGAAAAATGAACAAATCAAAGCCACGGTGGCTCGAGCTCAGTTCAGAGCCGATATTTTGGGACGAAATGCAGCAAAAGTAATTTCTGTTCGCAGGCAAGCTCTTGAGGCTTTGTCTCAAGTTTTGGCAGAAGAGAAAAATCTCACTTCAAAAGCCGCTTTTGAGTCTGTTTCTCGATTCCGAAAAAACTTCAGCCTCAATGAAGTAGCAGTTCTTAATCGCGCCGGCCACTCCATCTTGGCTGATCCAGTGATAAGGCCGGACGGCGAGCCTGCTATTGGCATCGACTATAGCGATCACACCTACTTTAAAAATATACTTAAAAATATACAGTCCTCGCAAAAAACAGTGATTTCTCAAGCCATTATCAGTCGACTTCGCGGAAATGTGACGATTCAAATTGTTGTCCCGATCAAGGACTCTCGAGGAAAGATGAGAGCGGTTCTGAGTTCCGGCGTGTATATTTCCGAAATTTCAGAGATGGCTAACGAGTTGGTAGCAGACGATCCGCAAGCTCAGATCATTGTCATCGACAAGTTGTTTCGGGTGCTGACAAAAGCCGGAGGTGACTTCAATTCTCTCAGTGATACCAATAATATCACTGAAACTTCAGAGACAAAGCTGCCGAAGTGGGACAAAGCAGAAGAGCTGGCATCGCTTGAGCAAGGCCAGTCGCTTTTATTGCATGACCGGGATGATCTAGGTCGAGAGTACTATGGTGCTGCGGTTGCAGTTCATTATCCCGATCTGGATTTTTATATCGTGTTCACTCGGCCTTATAGTGCGATTGTTGCTCAGGCCAGTAAAGTCGCTTTTGAAGCTGGATTGCTGATTTTTCTATCCATTGTCATCTCTGTATTTTTGTCCTATTTTCTGGCGACGCGATTGGCGGGCTCGGTGACCGAGTTGTCACAAAGTATGACAGCTTTCCAAACAGACTTGCCAATGCCGACAGCAAAGCAAACCTCACTTCAGTCGAAAGAAATCACAGCACTGGCGCAAGCCTTCCGTCATATGAAGCGCCGTCTGAATCGACAGACTAGAGACCTTGAACTTCGAGTTCAGCAAAGAACTGCCGACCTAATGAGACTGAATGAGGAGTTGGACGTTCAAAGGGCAAAGAACCAATACGCCGGCAAGATGGCAGCGCTTGGAGAAATGGCAGCTGGAGTCGCCCATGAAATCAACAATCCCTTAGCAGTTATCATGGGTCGAGTCTTCTTGTTAAAAAAACAAATCCGAACTGGCAGTGTCGCACCAACAGATATTGAAGAAGCAGCCAACGATGTTGAGCGAACTGTGATGAGGATTGCAAAAACTATTCAGGCTCTTCGCTTTTTTTCTCGTGATGGAGCCAATGATGAAATGAGCTCAGTTTCAGTTGCAGAAATTCTTCAGGACACAATCGAACTTTGCAGTCGAAGATTTGCCGAGCACAACGTCGACTTGCAAATGAAGCCGATTCCTGAATCTCTTTATGTCGAATGCCGAGGCTCACAAATCTCTCAGGTCATTCTGAATCTACTTAGCAATTCATTTGATGCTGTCAGTGATCAGCCAACGAAATGGGTCCGAATTGACATTGAAGTTCAAAACAAACAGCTAATAATTTCAGTCACTGACAGTGGACCTGGCATCTCTCAAGAATTACGGGAAAAAATCATGCAGCCTTTTTTTACCACGAAGGTCGTCGGAAAAGGAACAGGGCTGGGCTTGAGCATTTCTCGAGGAATTATTGTTGGACACGGGGGCAGTCTTGATTTGGACGTCCAAGCGAACCACACTCGATTCGTCTTAAAGCTTCCTATCGAACAACAGCATTTTATTTTGCAGAGTGGCTAACATGATGAAATTTCGAAGGTCATTGCCTCTAAAATTCATTTTATTTTTTACCTTCGGCTTAGTCGCTGGATTGCCGCTCTTGTTCTTTGGCGTTAGCCAGGCCATTACTTGGCGAAATGAGCAGATCAGATTGACGACGACAAAAGGAAATTTCCGCGCACGAATTCTTAGCAAGCAGGCTGGGAATGTCATCAAGATTCGAAGGCAAGCTCTGGAAACTCTAGCTCCTGAGCTGGCAAACGAAAAGAATCTAAATTCGCCAAAGCACACGAAGTTACTGTCTCGATTTCGCAAAAATTTCGGGCTGAAGACCATTCATCTTTTGGACCTGTCTGGTGTAGCCGTGCTTTCAGAGCCAGAAAAAAAAGCTGACGGAACGAAGGCAGCCGGAACCAATTACAGTGATCGAGAATATTTTCAAGACCTCCGGCGGACAGAGAAAACTGTTATCTCTAATGCCATCCTTGGTCGAGTCAGCGGAGTGGTCACAATTCAAGTCGTCGTGCCTATCAAAGATATAAAGGGGCGAATGATTGGCGCTCTCAGCTCGGGATTGGACATTGACGAAATCACAGCCATGGCAACCGAACTATTGAAGGATGAGAAAGAAGCCCGATTGATCATAATGGATGATAACTTCCGAGTTCTCACCCAGGCCGGAGGCACAGCGGTGCCCAAGCTTTCGCAGTGGAAGTCTGCTGAACTTCTAAAACCATTGGTTGAAGGCCAGTCGCTGAGTCTTCACGAAACAGATGAGGTCGGAGTTGAGTATTATGGCGCCGCTCTAAAAGCTCGCGAGACTGATTTTAATTTTTATGTCATTTTCTCTCGGCCTTATAGTGTGATTATGGACAAAGCTAAAAGTGCAAGTCTTCAGGCGGCAGCTTTTATCGGCATGGCAATGGTTTTTGCTTTGTTGATTTCTTACTATTTATCAGTTCAGTTAGCTGGCCCAGTTTCCAGGTTGGCAAAGGAAGTCAAAGCCATTGGCAGCTGGCATACGGAGACACAGCAGGAGGAAGGCAGGAAATACTCATTCGATTTCTATGAGATCAAGGCGTTGACTCTGTCCTTTAAGCGCATGAGGAGCCGGCTGATCCGCCAGACAACCGATTTGGAAAATCGCGTGGAGCAAAGGACAGAAGACTTGATTCAACTGAATCATGAGCTTGAAATTCAAAGAGCCAAAAATCAGTATGCCGGAAAAATGGCGGCTCTGGGAGAAATGGCGGCTGGAGTCGCCCATGAAATCAATAATCCTTTAGCAGTGATCGCAGGTCGAACATTTCTTCTGAAGAAAATGGCGGATAGCGGAATCGTCCAGCTTGCCAAAGTCGAAGAATCAGCGGATTCAATCGATAAGACGGTTTCTCGAATTGCAAAAATTATTCAGGCTCTTCGGTTTTTTTCTCACGAGGGCTCTAATGATGAAATGGTGTCGATTGAAACGTCGCGGATCCTAGAGGACACTGTGGAGTTGTGCCGGCAGCGATTCAATGAAAGTCAGACAGAGTTAAAAATCGCCCCGGTTCCTGCAAATTTGTTGATTGAATGTCGTGGAGCTCAAATTGCTCAGGTTATTCTAAATTTACTGAACAATTCATTCGATGCAGTTCAAAATCGTCAAGAAAAATGGGTTCTTTTAGAGGCTTCCAAACAGGACGACCACTTGGTCATTTCGGTTACGGACAGCGGTAGTGGAATACCAGCCGACTTGCATGAAAAGATCATGCAGCCATTTTTTACCACAAAACCAGTTGGTCAGGGAACGGGATTGGGTCTCAGCGTGTCTCAAGGGATCGTCAATGCGCATGGTGGAAGTTTGCAGCTTGATGCCACCTCTGCCCGCACTCGTTTTATTTTGCGGCTTCCCCTGCATCAGGCAAAAGCAAAGCAAGCATTAGCCAGTTAATCGATTTTCAACTTATTCTACTGTTTTTCTACTCTTCTTCTACTCTTCTTCTTTTTGATACTGGTCTTTGATCTTTTTCATTAACCGAGTTTCCATTTGGCGAACAGCTTCTCGAGTGATCCCATGCTTTTCGCCGATCTCTTGCAAAGTTAGAGGTTCGTCGGCCAGAATTCGCTCTTCAAGAATGATTTTTTCTCGGTCTGAGAGGTGAGGGCGCAGATGTTTAATGGTATCGGTCAAAAGAGAAATCTCTTCTCGCTTGGAAATTTCTTCGTCAGGTGGGTGGCTCTCACCGCGCTGAAAATCCATCAAGCTGCTGCCAGATTCATCGTCCAGCGGCCGATCAAGGCTGATATCTCGTCCAGACATTCGCTGTGCCATAATTTTAACTTCTTCTTCTGGAATTCCTAATTTTGTGCTGAGCATTTTGATGTCAGTGGCGTGCCCCATTGAATCCAGTTCTTTGCGATTTTTCTGAAGCTGATAAAAAAGTTTCTTCTGATTCTGAGTCGTGCCAATTTTCACCAATGAATATTGCTTCATGAGATGCTCTTGGATGTAGCCACGAATCCACCAAACAGCATAAGTGATCAGGCGAACACCTTTGTATGGATTGAATTCTCGAACCGCATGCATCAGGCCCATGTTGCCCTCTTGGATCAAGTCGATCATTCGAGCGCCAAAGCGAGAGTACTCGGCCGCAACTTTAACCACGAATCGAAGATTTGCTGTGACCAGAGCTTGAGCTGCAGCAGGATCCTTGGTGTCATAAAACTTTTGCGCTAAAGCGGATTCTTGTTCCCGAGTTAGCAAAGGATATTTTCGAACTTCCGACAGATAAAGAGAAACCGGATCGCTCGGAGTCAGTGCTTTGGAGCCAGAAGCAGCTTTGAGCACTGGCAAAATTACATCTTCATCGACAAGCTCCCCATCCATTTCTTCATCCAAATTCTCACGGGAAGTCTCCTGCATCTCTGTTCCGTGGGGAACAACCTCGGCAACAACGGAGCGAGCCGCCTTTGCTGGCTTGGACTTTTTCGCAGGTGAAGTGGACTTTTTTGTTTTTGCCATAAGTAAATCTGCTTAAGCGAGATACTTTCCTAATTTCTTTTCAATCGTTTCTTGAATCTTACCTTTGAAAAAAGTCAGAGCCAGCGGCAAATCCACCACCACATTGATATTGCTGCCAGCGCCAAGCGAACTAACTGCAATATTGGCTTTGAACTGGCTGCCATTCGCAGTGCCGGTCATTTTCGCATCCGTGAACTCGCACTTGATACTTGGGTCGAAGCGTCGAATGTCCTGATCGGACTCGAAGAAAGTTTTAATTTTTTTAAACGCTTGCGGCGCAGCTAGGTCTGTTTTGTGATCGATCGTTACCTTTGGCATAAGACCTCCAAGGCCACCAAGTTAAATCCGGCCCTGAATGATGTCCATTAAAAGAACGGCGGCAGAAGTTTTTTGACCCTCCTTGGTCCAGTATGTCAGACTGGCTTTTTCCGAATGCATCAATGTAAGGGATAAATGACATGAAATTCAATCGAACGCACTACTGTGGACACGTTGACACTTCGCTTGTAGGCCAACACGTGACACTGACTGGCTGGGTCGGATCCAGGCGAGACCATGGCAGCTTGGTATTCATTGATTTGAGAGATCGAGAAGGCATTGTCCAAGTTGTTCTCGATCCGAAGAAAGCACAAACTACAGCAGCCAAAGATCTCCGAGGCGAATACGTTGTCCTGATCAAAGGCACAGTCCGGGCAAGACCAGAAGGCATGATCAATTCCAAAATCAAAACCGGTGGTATAGAAGTCGAAGCGACTGATTGCCAAATTCTCAATTCATCGGAAACGCCTCCTTTCCAAATCGAAGATACCAACGTGGGCGAGATGCTTCGATTGAAATATCGATATTTGGATTTGCGCTCTCCGCGTTTGCAGAGGCATCTGATGATTCGCCATCAAGTAGCGCAACTGGTGAGAAAATTCCTATCCGACAATCACTTTATCGAAGTGGAAACTCCAATTTTGTTTAAATCGACTCCAGAGGGAGCTAGAGATTATTTGGTCCCCTCTCGAGTCAATCCTGGAAATTTCTACGCTCTCCCTCAGTCACCGCAAATTCTAAAGCAGCTCTTGATGATTGCTGGCTATGATCGCTACTTTCAAATTGCCAGATGTTTTCGCGATGAAGATTTGCGTGCTGACCGTCAGCCAGAATTTTCTCAAATAGATATTGAGATGTCGTTTATAGATGAAGAAGACATTATTGAATTGAACGAGAAAATGCTTCGCATGATTTGGAAAGAAATCAAGCAAATTGATGTCGGTCCAATCCCCCGCATGACCTACCAAGATGCGATGGATAAATATGGAATCGACAAGCCTGACATTCGATTTGGCATGGAAATTCAAGATCTAAAGGCGACGCTTGGACCAGCAACGGGTTTCAAAGTTTTCGATGACGTTCTTTCAAGAAATGGAATTGTTCGAGGGATCGCAGTTCCTAAAGGCGGCACTTTTTCTCGAGGACAATTAGACAAACTGACTGAGATCGCCAAAAAAGGTGGAGCCAAAGGTTTGGTTTGGATCAAGTCCGAAGCTGACGGAGCACTGACTTCATCAGTTGCAAAATTCTTTGATGCCACGAAATTAGCCTCAATGTTTTCAGCTGTTGGTGCCACACCTGGCGATGCAGTTTTGATTGTCGCTGATGATTACGATCCGGCGTGCTCAGCACTATCGGCTTTGCGTTTGCATTTGGGAAAAGAGCTTTCACTGATCGATACAAGCAAAGATCGATTTTTGTGGGTGGTGGATTTCCCGCTGCTCGAGTACTCGCCAGACGACAAACGTTGGATGGCCCGCCATCATCCCTTCACATCACCCAAAGATGATCACATCGAATGGCTGGTCAATGGAGAGGAAAGTAAATATGGCCAATTGCTCGCCAAAGCCTATGATTTAGTTTGTAACGGCTATGAAATGGGCGGCGGTAGCATTCGAATCTACCGAAATGAACTTCAGCAGGCGATGTTTCAAACTTTAGGTATGTCTAAAGAAGAAGCTGAAAACAAATTTGGATTTTTCTTAGAAGCCTTCAAGTACGGGGCTCCTCCGCATGGTGGAATCGCTTGGGGAATGGACCGTCTAGTGATGCTACTTTGTGAAACAGATGCGATTCGAGAAGTGATAGCCTTTCCAAAGACAGCAAAAGCGACAGACATCATGGCTGAAGCCCCAAGCGCCGTTAGCCGCGATCAGCTTGCTGAGGTTGGAATTAAGTTGAACACTTTGGCTGAAAAAGCCTTGGAAGAAGCGAGCAAGCCATAACTTGCCCTGCCAGCTTCACATCGCCTTCACATCAGCTTTGCAACCGGACCAAGGCTTCATTGAGAGATTGAGCTTGTTTGCGAAACTGATCCAAGGAAAGTTTATCCGCTTCAACCACATCTTCCGCTGCATTTTTGACGAAACTTTCATTCGACAGGCGCCCAGTGTACTGGGCGATGTCCTTGTTGAGTTTCTCCAGAGACTTTTGAATCCTCTGAATCTCTTCTGAGATATCGACTAAACCTTCCAATGGGATAATGACTTTTACCTGACTGTCTTTGACCGCCACCAAAGTCACTGCACACTTTGAAAGATTTCCTTCCAGTCCGATCTCTGCTGATTCTAAACGAGCCATGGTCATCAGAGCATTTCGATTCAAAGATAAAATCTTTTGAACCTTATCATCGTTTGGTGCCAATCTGACGTTCAACTTCTCAGCTGGACTGATCCGATTCTCGCCTCGGATGTTACGAATAGCTGAAACAACGTCCTTCACTAAATCAATTTCAAGAGCCGCTGATTCCGATCCGTAGGCAAGAAATTCCCGATCATTGCGAGGGTTCGGATATTGATCCAGCATGCAAACTGAAGATTTGATCGGAAGTTTTTGGTACAGTTCCTCAGTGATAAATGGGATGAACGGATGAAGCAGTTTCATCAGACGGTTCAGAGTTTGCGCTAAAACCATTTGTGTGGTTGTTCGCTCAAGACTTGGAGCGCCGTTAATCACTGGTTTGATAAATTCAATGTACCAATCACAGAACTCATACCAAACAAAATGGTAAAGCGCGCTGGAGGCTTCAGAAAAACGATCTTGCTCCATCGCCTCTTCCACTGTTTTTTCCACTTGAGCCAATTTGTAAATGAGCCACTGATCAAACACCGACACATGACTCTTATCCAATTTGGCCTTGGACCCCTCTGCGGGAGCCACGAAATCCTGCAATGCTGCCAAAGAGTAGCGAGTCGCATTCCAGATCTTGTTCATGAAATTGCGATAGCCCTCAAGTCGCTGTTCGCTGAACTTAAAATCTTTGCCACCGTGAATGTGCGCCAAGAAAGTGAATCGCAGAGCGTCCGCTCCGTGCTTGTCGATCATCTCGACTGGGTCCACCGAATTTCCTAAAGACTTGCTCATCTTTCGTCCCTGCGAATCTCGCACTAAGCCGTGAATGATCACTTTGCGAAAGGGAACATCTCGCATGAATTCAAGCCCCATCATAATCATTCGAGCCACCCAAAAGAAAATAATATCATGGCCGGTCACCAAGACACTGGTAGGATAGAAGGTCTTGACGGTCTCAGAGTCCTTCGGCCATCCCATAGTCGAAAAAGGCCACAGCGCTGAGCTGAACCAAGTGTCGAGAACATCTTCGTCTTGCCGAATGTCTTTACTCTGGCAAGCTTCACACTGAGAAGGATCATTCTCGCTGACAGTCAGGTGATCGCAATTGTTGCAGTACCAAGCGGGGATCTGATGTCCCCACCAAAGCTGGCGAGAAATGC
>JAYTZS010000305.1:0-3473 GCA_043741885.1 Bdellovibrio sp.
TTGCCGTTAAAGGTCCGAACAACAGTTTGATCAATTGAAAGCTCTTGTACTTGCAAATCCGCTGAAAAACCTTGGGCCAGGATTTGCAAGCCAGTGCTATCAAAAATAGTGTGCACATCTTTTCTAGGGTCCAAGCTCGGATGAACGGTAAGACTGATGCCTAAGCCAGCCGGCTGCCAATCTTGCCAATTAAAAATCATTTTTTCGCTCTCAATTTTGGAGCTGAAGTCAAACTGTGTTGCCAGTGAATTGGCAAAATTCCAAGGAATCCACTGAGCAACTTGAATCGGATTGGCCGATGATTTCATGCTAAAAACAGTCAAGCAAAAGACAAAGATGACCGATTGGATTTTCATGAGTAGAAATCTCCTTTTCATTTCAAGAGAAGAAGGCCAGTACAAGTCTTCTGCTATCGGTTTTATTCTAGCACGAATGAAGATTATTTTTTATTCAGCTAAAACTGTCCAAGTTTTCATCGCAGCTCTCATCGCCTTGGCTGGAGCCAGTTTCTGGACTTTGGGTGGATTGAAAACGCAGTATTCTATCAAACAATTCTACCCCCATGATCACCCTCTCCTGAAAAAAGATCGACAGATTCGAAAGACTTTTCGATTGAATGAAAAGATGCCATTTTTATTCGTTCTCACCGAGCCTTCAAATGCAACCTGGCTTGAGAAAAAAGAAATTTCAAAACTAAAAAATTTATCTCAGAAATTACTCGAGAATAAGAATATCGCTCAAGCTGTCTCAATTACCTTGGTTGAAGGAGCGTCGCAAACCGGCCAAAGTCTAGTCGTCGGCAATATTTTTGAGAGGACTCCTGAAAATTTATGGCCGAAAGCAGTTCTCAACAATCCACTCTTGTATCCACTGTTGATTTCTCAAGATCTGCGTTCGACCTTATTGGTGGTCGAACCTAGGCCTAGCCAGTTCCAGCACTTAGAGAAATTTCACGGCCAAATTCTCAAAATGATTCAAACTGATTTCCCTGCAGTGAAAGTGGCAACCGCTGGGGTGCCTATGATCCAGACCCAGCTTTCCCAACTTATTCATTCGGAGCTCATGAGCTTTCTGGTGATCGCCGTGCTTCTGTTCTGCGGAATCTTCTTTTTTCTATTTAGTCACTGGTCAGCCATCGCTTTGGCTTTTATTGCTTTAACAGCCTCTAATCTTTTCGGACTGGCACTTTTATCTCTTTTTAAAATTCCAATGAACGTCATTTTAGTCACGCTGCCAATCATCCTCAGTGTTTCCGTGATGAGCCTGCTGATTCATTCGTTGCATCTATGGTCAACCAAGTGTGATCCTAAAAGAAAAAGCTTCGAGCAACTCTGGCATTTGGCGATAGAGACGATGCGCGAACTTTGGCTGCCGAATCTGCTGGGCTCCCTGACGACATCTCTAGGATTTTTAGCTTTGGCAACCTCGCCGATTCCTATGATTAAAGAGTACGCCTGGGTGGTCGCCTTGGTTGTGGCAGTAGTCTCCATTCTGGCTCAAATCTTAGTTTTGGTCTGTCTGCCATTTGTCAAACCTCGTATGCGAGGGTGGCTTGAGCGACCAGCCATTTGGAGTTTGTGGTCACTGCGACACTGTCAAAAAATATTAATTTCTCTAACAGTTTTGACAATTGTTTGTTTTTTACTGGCGCCGCGACTGAATTTTTCAGGCAAGTTGTTTGATGACCTTCCAAGAACAGATGGGGTCAGAGCCTCTATGGAAAAAATTGACAATCAGTTCGGAGGAGTGGTTTCAGAAGATATCGTTTTGACTTCGAACCAAGAAAATTACTGGAAACATCCTGCGCAGTTGAAAGCTTTGAGCCAAGTGGCAAGCGAGATTCGCTCCACTCCAGGAGTGGGCAGTGTGGTAGCAGTTTCTGATTTTTTTCAGGGTCAAATTCCAGCGGCCGAAGGTCCGATTGCTGAAACATTTTTTTTGTTTTCGATGGCTGAGAAAAATCCTTTGAATGAAATGATGACTGAGAATGCAAAAGGCCTTCGCCTGATGATTCGTTTGAAAGATCAAGAAAGTAATAAAATTACGGCCACGAGAAAGTCAATCCGTGCTCAATTGCAAAAAACATTTCCCACAGTTCACCTTTCCGAGGGGGGCATGGCGGCTTTTGCTCATACGATCAATCAGGAAGTTTCTCGCGAGCTCGTTTTTGGCTTTTGGCAGTCTTTAGCCCTGATTGGAATTTTTCTTCTGATTATTTTCCGATCTTTCAAATGGGCGCTGCTAGCGTGTTTGCCGAACTTCATTCCCCCAGCTTTGATGATGGGGGCCTTGGTAGCGGCTCAGACGCCGTTGAAACCGGGCGCTGCATTGATCTTTTCAATTGCCCTCGGATTTGCTTTCAACAACACTGTTTATATTCTCAGTCGAGTGCGCCAGCTGCTCAAGGTAGATCCGTCTGGAGTTGGAGTCTTGGAGAAAGCACTTTTGATCGAAGGAAATCCCTGCTTCTTTGAATCCTTCGTGATGTTTTCAGGGTTTGCGATCTTTTTGACCTCTCGATTTTCGATGAATCAAACTTTCGGAGAGTTTATGATGATTTCTATTGCCGCCGGTTTTATCGCAGACGTTTTCTTCCTGCCGGCTTTGCTAAAGACCTTTAGCTCATTTTTTATGACAGAAACAATTCCAAGCAGGCATTTGAAATTGTTGGATTCGAAAGATGCTGGGTTAGGAAAAGCTGAGATTGAAATTCCACAATCAAAGGAAGTAGCCGCAGTGGATTGGAAAAAAACGGCAGCTGCTGTCACTCTGATTATTTGCAGCATTGCAGGGTTTCGGGCTCAAGCTCAAACAGCCGGTGAAATTTTAAAGAAGTCCCAACAGCAACTGGATTCCAGAGATGATCAAGCAGTGGTCGAGATGAAAATCATTGAAAAGAATGGTGAAATCAAAAAGCGAGTGATCGAGCTAAAAACACTTCGATCTTCAGGATTTTCAGTTCTGGCTCGAATCAAGTCTCCAGCTGATATCAAGGGAATGAGCTTTTTGGGTCAGGTTAAAAACGGCGAAGAAGCGCAGTGGATCTATTTGCCTTCAAGTGGACAAGTCCGTCGCTTGGTCACTGGCAAAACCACGGCAGGCCTGTTAGGGTCCGAAATCAGCCCAGAAGATTTGAACTCGGCAGCCATCGGCTCGAGCTCTGTGGCAATTCTTCGGCAAGATGCGAAAAGCTGGCAGCTTAAAATCACTCCCAAACCGGCCTCGTCAATTTACAACGAAGTCAAAACTGAAATTTCTAAATCAGACTTTCTGCCGCACAAGACAGAGTATTTTGTTAAAAATCGGCTGAAAAAAACTGTGACTTTCGAAAATTACAAAAAAATTGGCCCTGTCTGGAGAGCACAAACCATTGTTGTAAAAAATCACTTCAATGGAAGAGGAACCGAAGTTCGACTGAGTGAGATGAAACTGAATTCAGGATTGAAGGCAGAGCAGTTTTCTCAGACCGCCTT
>JAYTZS010000306.1:0-9682 GCA_043741885.1 Bdellovibrio sp.
GACTAAAAGAGTTTCCGCCGAAGGTGACTCTAAAGGTGACTCCGAGGATGGTTCCATCGGTACCGCATGGGCTGAGAGTGCAACAAAGAAAAACGTGCAAATAATTTTGAGCATAGGCCTCCCAAGAAATCGTGCTGATTCAATCACAAACTTCTCAAAATGAGAATCGGAATCCACCAAGAATTGACCGGAGACTTACTAAGATTCCCCTCAGGTTGTCTCTTTGGGAGATAAGGCAGTTGTGGAGCTTGGGGCTTTTCGTCTTGTCGATTAAACTGGAAACCTGTGCAGCACATTTATGGAGGATGGGTTGATTAAAAAGAGCGATATATGCTTTATTTTCTTGTGGGTTCTCAATCCGCTTCTGATTCTTTTTTTCCAAAATTGCTCGTCAGTTCGGGCTTTGCATACGCCGCCTGTTCAGACTTCCGAGCAGCCGTCTTTGACAGCGCCTGACTTGCCCGTTGAGTCCAAATAAAAAAACCCTGATTTTTCAACCAGGGTTCTATTGCAGATTTCGTTTGGATAAATCTTAAAGCCTAAAGATTGAACGGCACACTGATTGAAAGCATCAGTGTGTCATTGCTTGTGGAGCTGAAGGTATTGCCGATATCGCCCTCGGTAACTCCATTGTCATAACGAGTGTATTTGTTCATGATGTATTCCAAGTTTAGGGAAGTGAATGGAATGATTTTTAAGCCCGCTCCTAGCTTCAAATAACTTCCCTTGAACTTGGTTGCCAGAATTGTCGAAGTGGCTTTCGTAGCAAGCTCGTTAGACAATCCATAACCTCCCCAGAAACGCAAGAAAAGTGGTAGATCCACTCCAACCACTGCTCCGAGAGAAGAATGAGTAGTCCCTGGATTTTCTATATTGAGGGAGGAATCGCGCTTGTCTGTGCCTGAAGTGCTGGTGTAATCGAGTGCCACCCACGGAAGCAAAAATTTATATCCTAAGCGAAGTCCAAAACCAGTTGCTGTGAGTGAGTCTTTAAGATCGACGCCGTTCACCGGCTTGTAATTGAGATTGCCGCTTTCGTAGCCTACATATGGCTCTAAGAGCATGCCTGCATGGGAGATGGAAGAAAGGCCTAATAAGATAGTGAGAGCTGCTAAAACCTGCTTCATCGGTCCTCCTCGAGGAATGTTTGGATCGCTTGTTTATTCTGACTGAAAATCATCTAGTGTTCCATTATGTTTAAAAGTCACATCTGTCTGTGTCTTTGGTTAAGAGATTGAAATTGTTTGATTATATTTGTAGTATAGACTTTGGGACAGTTCTAGAATCTTAATAAATAGTCCATTGACTTACATATAATTTACACTGTAAATTATATGTATATGAAGCAGCCTCTCCCTTTAACAGACAAAGAAAAAGCAGTACTCGAGTTGATCGAGGCAAGGATCTCTCAAACAGGAGTGTCCCCCTCTTATCAGGAGATCAAGGATCATTTTGGATTCGCCTCGTTCAACTCAGTTCAAAACTATCTGAAACAGCTCATGAGCAAGGGCTACATTCAAATAGCGAACAATCAAAAGCGGGCGATTCAAATTTTGAATTCGTCTCAGTCGGTGCAAAAGACCGTGCAAAAGATTGTTCAATCTCAAAACCCGCCCTCCAGATCAGAACCTTCTCGAAGCTTGCTCCTCCAGACACCCAGTGGGCGCGAGGAGGTTCTGACTCTTCCTTTACTTGGCAAAGTTGCAGCTGGAGTGCCGATCGAAGCATTTGAACATGACGAATTTGTTCAAGTGCCTTTCAGCTTGGTACGAAATCCAGCCAAGTCTTATGCTTTGAAAGTCAGTGGATCTTCAATGATCGATGATGGAATTTTTGATGGCGACATTATCTTAGTCCAGAAGCAATCTTCAGCCTCAAATGGTGAGATTGTGGTTGCCAGCATCGACAATGAATCCACAGTGAAAAGATTCTTTCTAAAAAATGAATCTGAAGCTAAATCCAGTACTAGGTCCAATACTAATTCTAACAGTGACAGATCTGACAATCGTTCCGGGAAAAGTGAAACTGGAAAGATTGTTGAATTGAGACCGGCAAATCCTGCTTTGAAGTCGATGTGGTATCCACCGGATGCTGTCGATATTCAAGGTGTGGTGGTGGCCCTTATCCGTAAGTTCTAGGCCCTCAAAAACAGCAAAATAAAAAATCAACGAAGACATCAACAGCGAGATCGAGTGATTTCGCAAGGGGAGATCTATGTCTAGATTTGAGAAAATAGCCGCAACAGAATTTCATTTTGATTCTGATTTCGAGAGATCGTTTATGGGAAGTTCGCTTCCTAGTTCACCTCCTAGTTCAAGGTGCAGTTCCTTCTTCGGCGCACCTGTCGCTGTGGATAAAGCTGGGGACAATGTGGATGAAGAGCAAGATTCTCCGACAGATCTCGCACTTTCACTCACTGAACTTAAAGAAAAGTTATACCCACAATTAGTTTCAGTCGAACAACTGAGACCGCCTGCTGGACTTACGACTGGCTTCGATGTGATCGATGACTTTCTTCTCTGGAAAGGAATTCCCAAAGGAGATCTGACATTGCTGTCGGGCCAACCAGGAACAGGTGCAACCACACTCTGGTTGCAGACGGCGGTGCGAATTCAAGAGCAGAAAAAATGGGTGGCTTGGGTCAACTCCGATTGGGAGCTTTTGCCAGGGGCTTTGGTTCAAGCGAAAATCAACCTAAAGAAAATGCTTGTGGTGCGAAAGCCAGCGGATAGCTCTCAACTTTTTTGGGTTCTCCAAGAAATGATCTCAAGCTCACTTTTTGAAATGGTTGGCTGCCATTTGCCGGAGGGCAGTTTGAAAATTCACCAGCTGCAAAAGTTAAAGAAATTAGCTCGCACTCATCAAGTGGCTCTTGTCTTAGTCAGCCCAGCGAAACAATGGCTGAACCAGTCTTTGTTCAGTTTAGTGATTGATTGTCAGGGAGATTATTTCACCATTCAGCGAGCCGCTCATCGACCGACTCCTTTCACCATTCCAGGAGGGCTTATCCATGCGGATCTTATGTCTCAACTTACAACAGACACACGAAGCTTCTTGCGCTGAAATTTTCCTCAAATTCAGCCCTCGAGTCCAATTTCGATATCCACATTATGTATTTATTGATGTGGGCTCAACAGCTGGATTGTTTGGCGGTGAAGTTCAGGTACTGAAAAAAGCAGTTGATCTGGCACGGACGATTGCACCCAGAGCCACGGGGGCAATTGCCGACTCAGCACCCATAGCTCAGGTATTGGTTCATTATCGACCTTTCGAAATCACCAAAACTGGCGACGATTTTCGAATGATCTCCCGGCTGCCAATTTCTGCCATTTCAGAGCTGGAGGGATTAGAGGGCTGGGGCAAACAGCGATCGATTGATCATATTTCTTTGTTCTTTAAAAACTTAGGGATGGATTGGATTGAAGATCTCTACCATTTTCAAGAAGCCTCCTTCCGGGAAAGATGGGGAGAAACTGGTCTGATGGTGTGGCGACGTTTGCACAATCAAGAATTCCAAGTCATTTCTCCCTTAGTGCCGACGGATCCATTCTCAAATTATGCTTATTTTGATGATGTGGTGGAGTTGATTCCAGTTCTTATGCAAAAGATGGAACCAGTTGTGCACTATTTGTTTTTGCGCTTGGAAGGTTTGGGAAAATTTGCGCAAAAAATGGAAGTGACTTTGTTCTGCGAATATTCAGAAAAAAGGCATCGAATTGAGATTGAGCCGATCAGTCCCAGCAGAGACTTTTTCTTATTTCGCGATTTATTTTTGAAGAAAATAGAAAAATTGGAACTCACCAATCCGATTCGTGAATTCGAAGTGAATATTTATGATATTCCAGAAAAAACTCAACAGCTTGATTTTTTTGAACCTCGGGATTCAACAGAGGACCGATGGCGGCGGCTGATCAGCTTCACTCGGCAAGCAGAAATTGAAATGGGATTTTTGCAGGTCGAAGCTTCTCATTTACCTGAGAGCAGCTACACTTTCAAGACCGACTGGCCACAAGAATTTTCTTCGAAAGATTTGGTTGAATGGTCTGACGACGCCATTCAAGTCAAAACAGTCTATGCGAAAGGATTGGCGGAAAGCCCCAGGCCGTCGTTGCTTTTGAAAGAACCTTTGCAGTTAACGAAAATAATGATGAAAGCTCTGAAAATTTTAACTCGATTTCCAGCTGAGCGCATTCAGGCTTCGTGGTGGAAGAAGCTGACGGAGCGCGATTACTATTTCGCGTTGTCCAGGCAAGGCCAACTTCTTTGGGTTTATCAAGAGCTGGAATCAGAAAAATATTATTTGCACGGCTATTTTGACTGAACATTCAATAGATGAACAAGGTCAACTACCTTCCCGCAAAGTTTAATCAAGAAATTGAAGGATTTATCGAGCTGCTGGCTCGAAGCAATTTTTCTTTTCTGCAAGGAGCTTCGCATCCCGAAGAAATGGTCGAGCAGGCTTTGAAGCTGGATTATGATGGAATTGGTCTTTGTGATCTCAATGGCCTTTACGGAGTGGCTCGAGGATATCAGACAATTCGATCTCCTTCATTTTTTACAGCTTCGGTGAACGTCAAAGAAAAATTTCGCTATCTGATTGGCTCTGAACTGACTTTGACCGATCAAAGCTCGGTTGCTCTAATGCCAATGAATAAGAGCGGTTATTCCAATCTTTGTCGAATTTTGACAGCTGGAAAAAGAAAAGCGAGCAAAGGATTTTCACAGATTTCTTTGGCAGATCTGGCAGATATTAAAGAGACTCAGCAAAATCTTTTGTGTTTTGCTTTTCTCCCCATCAGTGAAGAAAAGTGGCTTCTTCTGCACAAAATATTTGGCAACCGACTTTACATTCCGGTGTGGCGAGATCTTACTTGGGAGTCTCGGGAGTTTTTCAAACAAGCCTTGCAGATGGAAAACAAGTGGGGAGCTCAGCTGTTTGCCACCAACCGGCCGCTGATGCATGTGCCGGAGCGAAAGCCGCTGTTTGATGTTCTGACGTGTATTTTGCATCACAAAGAATTGGATCAAGCCAAAGATATCCTGATTCAAAATGCCGAGCGCCACTTAAAATCTCTCGCGGAATTGAAAGAGCTGTGGCGAGATCGTCTGGACCTATTGGAAGTAACTTTAGATATCGCTAACCGAGTCGAATTCACTTTGGACCAAATTCGTTATCGTTATCCAAGCTCGAATTTGCCAGAGAAGCGCACTCCGACTGAGCATTTGCGCGAGCTTGTCTTTGAGGGATTGAAAATTCGCCAGCAGCTTTCTGAAGACATTCGAAAGACGGCGGAGCATGAGCTGAAGGTGATTCAGCAGCTCGAGTATGAAGATTATTTTCTCACTTTGTACGAGATCTGTCAGTTTGCGAAATCCAAAGGGATTTTGTATCAGGGCCGCGGCTCAGCTGCCAACTCGGTGGTGTGCTATGCTCTGCAGCTGACGGCGATCAATCCTGTTCAAATGGGTCTCTTGTTTGAAAGATTTATTTCGCCCGAGCGACAGGAGCCTCCGGATATTGACATCGATTTTGAGCACTCTCGCCGAGAAGAAGTGATCCAGCACATTTACGAAAAATACAACGAACAGCACGCCGCCATGGTGTGCACAGTAATTCGCTTTCGAGCGCGAATGGCTTTTCGCGAATCAGCCAAAGTTTTTGCACTTCCACTCAACACAGTCAATACCATGGTGAAATACATGGGCCGAGACGGAATGAAACGTCTGCTAGAGCCCGGAGTTTTTGAAAAATTTCAACTGCGAGAAGAGCAGCTGAAATTGATTTTGCAGATGGCCTCTCAGTTGTACGGATTTCCTCGGCACCTGGGGATTCATTCGGGTGGATTTATCATCACTCAAGATCCAATGATTGAAATGGTGCCAGTCGAAAAGGCCACGATGAATGGCCGTTATGTCATTCAGTGGAATAAAGATGATGTGAATTTTTTGAAGCTGATGAAAATTGATATTTTGTCTTTGGGAATGCTGACAGTTCTACGAAAGTCTTTCGAGCTTTTGAAAACGCATAAGAACATTGATTACGAACTTTATACTTTGCCTCAAGAAGATAAAAAGACTTTTGAGATGGCGTGCAAGGCCGACACTGTGGGAGTTTTCCAAATTGAGTCCAGAGCTCAAATGAACACTTTGCCGCGAATGAAGCCAAAATGCTTTTATGACTTTGTTATTGAAGTCGCTTTGGTGCGGCCAGGACCTTTGCAAGGTGGAATGGTTCATCCTTATTTAAAGCGCCGCGACCGAAAAGAAAAAGTTTTTTATGCTCACCCTGATCTCAAGCCCGTTTTAGAGAAAACTTTGGGAGTCCCGATTTTCCAAGAGCAAGTGATGAAAATTGTCGTGGCTGTGGCCGGGTTCACTCCAGGAGAAGCAGATGAATTGCGACGGATCATGTCCAATGCTTGGAGAAAAAAAGGCACCATGGACGGGGTCCGTGAAAAAATTATGCGCGGAATGAAAAATCATGGAATCGAAGAGCAGTACGCAGAACAAATTTACAAAACCATCGAGGGCTTTGCCAACTATGGATTTCCGGAAAGTCACTCGGCCAGTTTTGCTCTCTTGACTTATGCCAGTAGCTTTTTGAAATGCCACCATCCTGATGTGTTTGCCTGTGCCCTTTTGAACAGTCAGCCTATGGGATTTTATCCCCCTCGGGTGATCATTCATGATGCGCAAAAGCACGGAGTCAAATTCAAGCCTTTGGACATTCAAGTGTCGCAAATGGATTACACTCTAGAGAAATCCGAGCCGACTTCTCGGAATAAAGAAAATTCTCAAGGCTTCAAAGTAGGTGATTGGGGACATGAGGTTCGAACTGGACTGCGCTCCATTTATGGGATTCCAGATCAATATCTCAAACAAATCGAAGAAGAAAGATTCACTCGAGGAGCCTATCAAAGTCTCAAAGATCTGATTCGCCGAAACACAGCCACCAGCCAAGGCGCTAGAAGTGTTCCCAAAAGCGTTCTGCTCAAACTTGCAGCTGCTGGAGCCTTTCATGCCTTTGATGACAATGTTCGAAAGCTGATTTGGGAAATTGAATCTTTGTGTTTGGATCAAAACAGTTTTCTTTTAGGCTCCGCTCTTGAAAGTTTTGAAAAGGAAACAGATCTGCAAGCTTTGCAAGAGGACGATTCGCAGCATCTGCCTTTCGAGTCCAATTGGGATTCCATGCGCCGAGAAACTTTGAGCAAAGGCTTCTCGATTGATCAACACCCCATGCAGGTTCTGAGGCCGTGGGTAGAAAAGTGCAATAAGCAGTATCAAAAACAAAGATTTATTCCATTTTCCGATGCTAAAAAATTGCAATCGATGAAGCACCGGCAAAAAGTACGAGCGGTGGGACTTGTCAGCGTCACTCAAAGACCGCCGACCGCAAAGGGCATGTGCTTTGTGACTTTGGAAGACGAGTTTGGGTTTATGAATTTGGTTGTGCCGCCGGATGTGTATCAACGAGACCGCATGGTCATTTATTCGACGTCTTTTCTGCATGTGTGTGGACTGCTTGAAAAGAACGGCCCTGTTTTGAATATCAAGGCCGAAAGGCTGCATCCCTTTCTCAACTCGCAGACGCCCTATGAGATGTCCTTCAAGAGCGTCAATACGGGAGTGTCGTCTTGAGTTCTTCCCTGCGAACTTAAGCAGTTCGATCTTCCAAACTATATTACTTAAAACCTAAACACAGGAACAAATGTAGCTTGTCGGTCAGGCCCGCAGTGTAGTTTCTGGCAAAGTGATGGTCGTTAAAAACAAGGTCCGAATTATTGGCTGGGATCTTTCTATAAAGAGTGAGTAAAATTTCGATAACTCGATTATATTGAGAAGCGACAATTCTGTAGTATGGATTTCACTAACGCGCGGATGGATATCAGCAGAGAAATCCAACGTCGTAACCGCTTGTTAACTTCCGATTTTTTCAAAATCAAATGTTCGGGGGAGGATGGTCGGGAGGGGAGAGAGATGGGAATATCATACCTTTCGAGAATTATGGAAAATCGATTAATTTCAAACAACACCGGGCCTATTTTTTTAAGAAAGAGGCCACTTGTAGCCAATGTTTCTGCTGGTATTGTAGATTCTGAAGAGGTTAGCAAACGTCTCACTTTCTTCGAGATAAGCGGCAATAAATTTAAATTTTCCATTCATTGGCTGTGTTTTTTTTCCGATTCAAAACCACAGCATAATTATATATAAAAATTTATTTATGTACTGGCCCATTTTATTAACTAGGCACCAAGTTTGCAACTGCAGATTTATATTGACAGGTTATTTTGCTCTCTAGTCTTGCCAGGAAGAAAGGATCCTTTTATTTTTAAAAAATTCCCTTGCCCGCCTCAAGATTGTTTGAGGGCGAAGGGATTAAGGCGCGTACAATTGGGATTTCACACTCACGTGGGAGTGATGCAAAAAATCTCAGCAAAATACCTGTGATATGAATACTCAAATGGAACTACAAAGAAGAATTTAAGTAGGAGTATTTCATGGCTTCAAATAAATCTAAAAAGGAACACGGTGGCTCTCTGCTTTTAGGAAAGACAAAAGGACGTCGAGCGCTTTCAACTAAACATGCGATTCATTTGGTCTTAAAGTCAGATCTGAAAGGCGTGTTCAGTCCAGGGAATCGCCGATTAGAACAACTGATTCGAAACACAGCTGAGAAATTTCACGTACGCATTTACAGCATGGCCTTGAACTGGTCTCACATCCACTTTGTGATAAAGATTAATGACCGCAAGGATTATAATGCTTTCATTCGCGTTCTGACTTCCGTTCTTGCTCTCAGAATTCAAAAATTCAAAAACTTCACTGGCAAAGTGTTTACTCTTCGGCCGTTCACCAGAATTCTCAATTGGGGCAGAGACTTCAAGAATGTTCTTGACTACCTAATCGCCAACCAAAAGGAATCTTTGGGCCTGGTGGTTCGACCGAAGAAGACTAGAAAGAAAACCTCTAATTGAAATCTGGTCAGCAAGGATGGGTCTTTTCAATTTGAGTGGGTATTTTGTGTAGGCCCGCTACTCAATCGGGGCCAGATCAGGTCTTCATAAGTCGCGAGCCTAATCAGTGCGTTACTGAGATAAGTGGGCGCGACTTTACTTGTGCTTGGGTACAAGCCCAAGTCTTTGGTTTGAGATGGGTTGCCACAGTTTGGGCAAGTTAGTGACACCGTACCTTTTTCCAAGCAACTTGTTGAAAGCAAGTCGGTTTTTATATTTCATTTGAACGTTAAGAAGGGAAAAATCTTGTCCGGATCTACCCTGGAAGGCCCATCGAAAGTTGGTGTAAGGGTGCTTGCAGTTATTTTCAAAAAACTGACTCACTCTTTTGAGCAAGAGGGTATTGGGTGCGTTGGGTAGCGCAAAAGTGACTTTTTTGCGCCACTACCTGTGTGAAGCTTATGCAGCACCAAATCTAATCAAAACGAATTGAATACAATTTCGGTCATTTTAATGCAGAAATTTCGATTGGCATGGATTGCAACATTCTATTTATATTAAAGAGGTACAAGAAATGAATTTCTTAAAAGTATTTATAAGTTTTATGCTCCCAATATTAGCATTTGGAACAATTGCTTCAGCATCAGATTTAAAGATCGGCCAAGAGGTATTAGTTCCTGTTTTGGACTTCTGGAATAAAGAAGTCATCACCGATATCACTCCAA
>JAYTZS010000307.1:0-3460 GCA_043741885.1 Bdellovibrio sp.
TGGCGACTTTTTTGACTGCCGGCAACAGCTCTTCACTTGGTAAAACTTGACTGACCAGACCTATATTTAGGGCTTCGGCAGCTGTGAGCATGGTTCCAGAATAAATCATTTCTCGAGCCTTGGATAAACCGACAGCTCTGGCGAGTCGAACAGTTCCGCCGAATCCTGGAATCAATCCAAGCGACACTTCCGGAAGTGCAAATTTGGCCTTCTCAGAGGCATAAATAAAATCGCATGCTAAGGCTAATTCCAATCCACCACCGAGGGCAAAACCATTGACCGCGGCAATCACCGGGATACCTAATTGCTCCAGTTGGCGAAACACACCTTGGCCTTTCTCAGCAAATTTTTCAGCCGAGTCCATTCCCAGGAGACTGATCTCTTTGATATCCGCTCCGGCGACAAAGGCTTTTTCACCTGAACCAGTGAGGATCAGGACTCTCAGTTCAGAGAAATCTTTTTCTGAGATGCTAGTCAATGTTTCTGAAAGTTCATTTAAAAGCTCTTGGTTCAAAGCATTCAGTGCTTCAGGCCGATGCAAAGTTAAAAGCGCAATTTGATTTTCAATTTCAAGAGTTAAAGTTTTCATTTCAGTTGGCTTTCATAAGCGTAAAAGCCACGGCCGGTCTTTTTTCCTAGCCAGCCAGCCTCGACATATTTGACCAGCAGCGGACAAGGTCGGTACTTCGAGTCTGCCAAGCCCTCATGCAAAACATTCATGATCGCAAGACATGTGTCGAGACCAATAAAATCTGCCAAAGTCAGAGGACCCATCGGTTGATTGGTTCCCAGCTTCATGGCGCTGTCAATGCTTTCAACTGAAGCAATTCCTTCATGCAAAGTGTACACAGCTTCATTGATCATCGGCATGAGAATACGATTGACGATAAATCCAGGCATGTCTTTTGTGCTCTCAACGAAAGTTTTTCCTAATTTTTCAGCGAGGGTTCGAACTTGAGCAAAAGTTTCATCAGAAGTTTGCAGACCACGTATTCCTTCGACCAACTTCATCAAAGGCACCGGATTCATGAAATGCATTCCTGCCACCTGCTGAGGTCGGCCCGTAACTCCGGCAATTTTGGTAATAGAGATGGATGAAGTGTTCGAAAGCAACAGCGCTTTCGGCTGAACCGTTAGATCCAGCTCACGAAAAATTTCCAGTTTTAAATCAACGTTCTCAGTTGCAGCTTCAATCACAACGTCGCAGTCCTTCAGAGCTTGGAGATTCTCAGCCGTCTGGATATTCGCTAACAAGTCTTTCTTTTGCTGTTCAGTCATAGTTGCTTTTTTGATCAGTCGATCGCAGCTAGTAGAAATCGTTTTCAGAGCTCTGTCTAAGGATCCGGCTGACACATCCGAAAGAAACACCTGATAGCCATTTTGCGCTGCCACTTGAGCAATTCCATTTCCCATTTGGCCCGCGCCCACCACTCCAATTTTCACTGTGTTCTCCTTGTTTGGGATGTCTTCCGGACTGTTGTCGAAACCTGTTATTTTTCGCACAAGCAGAAGCCTGAGTCACTGAGGATTTGAGGCAGAAACATGTGGCTTTTGACGCTCTAAGAGAAAACCCCTGCTATTTTTTTGAGGCAGCTAAAAGCTAGAGGAAATTGTTAAGGTAAATTGTTAAAGCGGATTGTCAAAGCGGACTGCCACTCAAACGAAAAATCAAAAGAGCCTCGTCGTTCGGTTTGGACGGGTTTTCCTCATGATGATTGGCCCACAAAGTGACAGCGCTCAAGAGATCCTTTGATGTGAGGGAGAGTCCTCCGCCGAGGGACCGAACCAGAGTTGCCGGAGAATTGAGGTTGGCTTGAGTCTGCTCATAGCGAAAGTGCAAATTCAAGTCGCCTCCACAATTCCAACTGAAATCGACATGACCCCAGTCGAAGGGATGTTTTTGATCGAGCTGCAAAATCTCGCCTCGTCCCCACTCGATGAGCACGAAATGCCGCAGCCAGTTTCGGTAGATGGCAAGCGAGCCCTGGCGAATTTTCGAAGTCAGAGTTGGATCAAAATCAAATCCTTCTTTGACCGCCAATGAAGTTTCCGTCGGAGAGACTGCCGACCTGGCATCCGTTCCTCCCACTTCGGCTGTCGCTAGAATTCCAGTGCCTGAGGAATTCAGATAACTCCAGAGCCCTGTGACCCAGAGCTTCTGGTCGAGGTTGTCAGCGGACTCGCCGTTGTGAATTGAAATTTGAGCTTTATAGGGCGCACGCTCCGTTTTCATTTCCACTCCGATATCTCGACGAGTGAACCAGCGGTGCTTTCGGGTTTCAGTTTCAGGAAGTAGCAACTGAGCCTCTCTCACCGAACCTTCATAGCCGTTGCTGATGGGAATAAGCCCGGCCTTGAAATCCATCAGTGAAGTTTTCGCTTGAAGAAAAGCCGTCGTCAAGCGAACCTGCGAATTGATTTTAGGATACCAAATGGCGGGATTGATCAAATCCGCTGTGCCAAAACCGAATTGTCCTGTGAGACTGTTGAGACTTTGGTCTTGTCTCCATTGAAATTCAAGCCAAGAATCTTTCAGTTCAAAGCCGCCCTGACTGGGCTCTTGCAAGCTTGCTCTAGGAGATAAAGAAAAATCGGAGAAGCGAAAGCTAGCCAAGGCCTCGTCGTCAGACCAGGCAGGTAAAGACACAGCTAGAGTTTGCAAACAGCAAAGCAAGGCAACTGTGCGGGAGAAAGCAAAAGATCGAGAAAAAATAAGATACCGACAAAGTTCCACTGACTTATTGTATCCGAAATACTGCTCAATCTCCCACCCATTTCTTGGTCCCTCAATGTCTTTTCTGGTCTTGAGGGAAGGTGGCTAAAGCCGCAAAATAAACACACATGAAATCCTCTCGGACAATGCCGTCCGTACTTTTCCTTTTCGCTTTGTGTTGGCTCCCATTTTTTCCAGTGGCGGCCTCGACTGGCCTTGCGGTCAAGTTTTATCAATCTCCGCGCAGTTTGTTTGCTTCTGGTGAAATCAATTTGCATGAACTAGAAAAGCAGTGGCAGCAGGACTTTTCCGAGTCTGCTTTTCTAGTCGAGAGAGAGCACCGGCAATTTTGGGTTGCCTCCGAATCCATTGCCAGAGATTTACATTTGAGCGAGTGGGTAATCGAAAACCGAACGCAGAAAAAATTCCATGTGCTTCGAACTCAGGGCTCTGCTGTTCTGGTGGAACCGCAGACTTGGTTTCAAATGTCCGAGCTCACTCCGGTGATGCAGGATCCTGGGTCTGCCTTGACCCTGACTACGACTCAGCTTCGCGACGCTGCGACTTGGAAGAGCGACTCTTTACTGAGCTTGCCGGCTAACAGCCGCCTTAAAATTCTACAGTTCGAAGACACTTGGGCCTTGGTTTCATTTCAGAGCATGGGAGAGATCAAAGGCTGGGTGGACATCAACAATCTCCTTTTAAAATCTGATTTTGCAGCTTTTGCGCTGACAAATTCAAATTCCT
>JAYTZS010000308.1:0-3456 GCA_043741885.1 Bdellovibrio sp.
AAGCGCTTACAGTTGCGATTTCACACTCACCTGGCAGAGCCGCAATACCTCTGTCCAATACCTGTGATATAATACTACCACAGGTATTGGACAGAGGTATTCATGCAAGATTCTGATTTTATACCCACAAATAAATGTAAAAAAGAACATGGTGGCTCTCTGCTTGTCGGAAAGAGAAAAAGCTGCCGCAATCTTTCAACTAAACACCCGATTCACTTAACCTTAAAGTCAGATCTGAAAGGCGTGTTCAATCCAGGAAATCGCAGCCTAGAACAACTGATTCGAAACACAGCTGATAGGTTTTCCGTGCGCATCTACTCCACGGCTTTGAACTGGTCCCACATCCACTGCGCGATAAAGATCAAAGACCGCAAGGATTACAGCGCCTTCATTCGCCTACTGACGTCCATTCTCGCTTTCAGAATTCGAAGCCACAAAAACTTCACTGGCAAAGTGTTCACCCTTCACCCCTTCACAAGAATTCTCAGCTGGGGAAGAGATTTCAAAAATGTTCTCTCATATCTCGTGCTCAAACAATTAGAATCCCTAGGCAGGTTGATCCGACCAAGGAAGGTGAAGGAGGCAGTGAAAAAGAAAGTGCCGGGTCGAAGTGGCAAGCTTGGGTGGCACAAAAGCGTGAACTCATCTGGTTCTCAACAGCCGGCCAGAGTGACAAAAAGCGGCTCTCTGTTAGATTTATGACAGTTGAAACGACCTTTGCTTTCGAGGTAAAATGATTCGTGCAAATTTTTATAACAGAAAAATTCCAGTCTCAACGCCTGCGCCTCAAACTGACAGTGTTATGGCTTTGCCTTTGCCTGTCGGTGTTTTTGTTTCTTGATCCGGCGAAGGCAGATGCAGTTCGCTGTAGCCGCGTGTACACGTCAGACAACAAAAGCAAGAATCTCGACCGGACTTCCGAATTTATTATTTTGATTTCTGGAACTGAACAATCTCAGCGTTACTTGTCTCTGGCACACTCTCATTTGATATCTAGCTTTGAACTTGATTCTTTTAAACACATTTTGAAACTGATTAAAAAAAATGGGGCGGAGAATCTAATGGCTGAGCAAACTCAGTTCATTTTGAAATTTCGCCAAAACACGTCGGTGCTTAGGTCTATTTTTCAGACCTCAGATCAGAAGCACAAAAGCCCCCGAGATTTTGCTCACTTTGTCCGGGACATCGGAATTCTCAAAGATCTAATAGTAATGAAAGACAGTGAAAAATCTCGTGTGATGGCGGCAAACATTTTGAGAAAATATTCCGAACTTAACTTTGCTGATCTGACACAGCAAATGAAGCCGGCGACTAAAGAATCAGTTCAAAAATATTTTCTAGCAATCTTGCAGGAAACTCAAGGTCTAATGAATCAAAATCAGATGAGTGTTCGTGAACTTCATGAAGTGAGAAAAAATTTGCGCGACGTCTTGCGCTTTTTACAAGTCCAAAACGAAGTCGATTCCGCTGCTTCGAACGGCCTTGTCATTCAACAACTGGGTCAGAATCCGAACCTTGAAGCGACTCCTGCGATCAGGTATCTGAAAAAAATAAACGCAAAACTTGGAATTATTTGTGACGACTACGCAGCTCAGATCCTTAACGGCAAGCTGGCGAAAGACACTCCAGTTGGATTTCCCGAAGCTCTTCGCGCTGAAGTAGAGAAAATAGTTGAGAACTTTCTGAATAATATCGAGACATAGATTTCAGGCAACAAAGCTCCTGCAAAAATTTTTACTACCGTTAGCTAATCGACTGAATCTCTAGGTCAGTGCGGCGGCAGTTTGTCGAGGATCCGGCGCAACTGAAAATTTTGAAAAGCTCCAAAAACACCAGAGTACAGTGAGCGCAAAAGTGGATCTTCGATCACATCCACACCCGTGAGTTCCAGCTCAATTTCGTGAGAAAATATTTGCTCATTGATACGAATTTGCAGGGAACTTAACGATTCTCCTCGAGTCAAAGCTGACCACAGCTTCGCTTGCAGAATCTCAGTGGTCCATTCGATGAGGTTTGGCTCCTCAGAGAGCGGCTCGATGAATTGTTGATTGATTAGGTAAAAAAAGGTCTCGACTTTTCCATCGGCATCGATCACTGATAGTTTCCACACTCGGGGCTTTTGAAAATAGGACTCAGCGGTTGGCTCAAGAGCCTGAAAAGATTTGATCAGTCCATGCCGGCAGAAATCGAGCACCAGTTTCGCGTCTCGTTCATTGAGTGCAAAAGATTTCTGTGCAAGCTCCGCCAGTGACGGAGCTTTAAAATCAGGACGAAACTCATAATCAAGATTCTGCACTCCAATGGCCTCGACCCAGCTTAATCGAGAGCTTGGTAAGAATCCCTGACAGCTCAATTGTATGGAGACTCCTGGGTCCATTCGAACCACTTTGGTTTCTGATAACTTGGACTCAATAAAATTCTCAAAAAAAGTATACGAGATGGGGTAGAGGCAATAGTTCAACCACGATCCGTCTTCTTGAGAAAACTGGCAGGAGCTGGGAACAATTATTTTCGGCTTGAGTCTTTCGAGCTGCTCCATCCATTCGCTAGGTATTTCGGGGGCTTCCCTTGCGATCTTGTTTGGAGATAGGACTTCAATTTCTCGCAAAGTTTGAAAAGGCCACAGCACCAGATCCCAGGGACTTGCTTGCTCCAAGTGATCCATAGTTCCCGGGTCAATCCACGCATCCACCACATTGAGAATTTTTATGTTCTCAACTTCAATTTGAAAGACACAATCCACCTCGGAATCCAATGCTTTCAATGGCTGAATTCGGAAAGGTCCGATTTCGACTGAAGTTTTTCTCGCCTCTGGCGCTAGCACTCGCAGAGGAAAAACAAAATGAAAACCCATTTGGCGAATCCAAGAAAACATTTCCTCGAAAAGACAAAAAAGATAAATGGGAGTGTTCCGGTCTAGCAAATTTAGACTGTCGAGCGAGCAATGATCTTCATGATAATGCGAGAGAATCACAGCATCGAATTTCAGCTGACGAACTTCTGCCAGGTTGAATTTGACTTTTGGAAAGGCAAAACAGTTGAAGCTAAAAGGATTTTCAAAAATCGGATCCATGGCTATGACGGTGCTATCAGACTCGAAAATGTAACCAGCGTGAAGAATACGAGAAATTTTTACACTCATGGTGGGCGAATTCCCTTTGACCAGTCACACTGCCCTCTTGTGAAGTTTCTGTCAAAAGCTCTATCGAACCTAAAGGCGTGTTGCCAAAAATGCCCAATGACCAGCTCCACGCGAGGCCATTTTCCTCATAGCGCAAGCATAAGATCACTTGTCAAAGGTATATGCTTTGCAGCGAGCGAAGTTGCTCATGACTGGTTCTTGTGAAGTGGAATCTCGCTTCGAAAGCGGGCTTACGGAGCAGGAGTATTATTGATGTTCAGTTGGCCGCAAAATTTAGTTTTAATCTTAGCACTTGGCTTAGGCCAGGCCGCAGG
>JAYTZS010000309.1:0-3443 GCA_043741885.1 Bdellovibrio sp.
GCCCAGTATTCTTTGAAATTAACCGATTTTCCATGAGGGGTACCGGTCACGCCACAGCTGCGTTTGCACCTGGAACTCGCATTCTTTGTTGGAAGTGATTTGCCGGTGGCTAACAGTCCTTCCTTTTTGAATCTTTGGGCTGTTTGTCCTCTCTAAGCGGGGATCAAATCCGAATCTCGTTCAGGCTAAATCAACAGCTCCCAGCCTGACGCTATCGAAGCGGCCAAAACTCAGCTTTCAGAGAAATCATTAAGCGTGCTTGAGAAGAGTTTCGTAGAATGGCTCCCATGCGGGAAAGGAAGTGATTCGACCTAGGAGTTTGCCGTTTTTCCAAAAGAGAAATGTTGGGATTCCGTGCAGACCGAAGCGGGTGCCTAGATCTGAATTTACGTATGTGTTTACGTGATACCAATCGATGGCCGGATTCAAAGCTTCCTCGTGATGTTCTTCTAAAGCGCGTTTGGCGACTTCACAGTTAGGACATTGGAGACCCCAAAAAAAAACAACTTTGAGCCGCCCATCTTTTTCTTTGGCGGCAAGATCAAAATTATCCGGAGTCAGCTCAGCTAGGCGGTCCAAAAATGCCATCTTAGTTTAAGGCTTTGGAGTCGTTCCAGCTCCTGCGCCTGTGGCTCCACCACTAGAGGCAGGTGTGCCGGTTGTTGGCTGGATTAATTTTCGCACATACACTCGAGAGCCTGGCTGAATTTTTGTCGCTGTTTGTTGGATGATTTTGGCTTGCGAAAGAGTGTCGCCGACAATATCTACTTCAGCAACGGCAATTGGATCCCCAGTCTCATTGATCGAGCCTTCCAAAGTGGAATCACAAATATCTCCCGACCAACGATAACGGACATTGTAGATTTCTAACTGGTCGCCTTTTTTCAGGCCCGCATCTGCCATGCTTCCTGCATTGATCAAGATCGCCTTGTCGCAATTTTTCAAAACCATGGCATACCACGGAGAGTTCTGGTCCATCTGCTGTTTCAAATCGGTAATTCCATTGACCATCGCTTGATTGACCACTCCCGCTAAATCCGACTTGAAATAAGCTTTAGGTCCAAGCGAAAAAGCACCCAAATTGATAGTCGCACTGAGAGCCGTCTCCTGCCGATTGGCTTTGGCTGTGGTCGCCGCCAAGTTCATTCGAATTAACGGATCATCTGCTTGAAGGGCCATGGTCAGAACTGTTTTTCGAACATCCACTGACAAACCAAAATTAGCCCATTGGGGAAGTCCCAAACTCAAACCCCCGGCATTGGTCAATTCAAAGTTGAGAATGCTCCCTTTGATCACAGCTTGTGGCATGTCCACCATGCAAGTTGCAACGGTTGAAAGCTGCGACGTTTTTGACATTTGATTGAGTGCGGTCGAATTCAAAACAGCATCATCACATCGGTTGAATGCATCCCGATCCGCTTGAGTCATCTTACCCAGATCAAACGGGCCTGATTGCACGGTGGCTGTTGTGAAAGATTGAGTCTTTCGCAGCACTTCAGACATCTGAGCGTTGGCAACAAACTTGAAATCAAAAGTTCCATTGCCAACAAGTGACATTGGAGGGGCATCAATCATGCCCATTTGGACTCGACGGCGAAGTTCTCTTTGTTGAGCCGCCGCCGGTTGATTGCACTGTTGATTTCCCATCATAAGAAAAGCAAGGGGCACAACCATTGAGGTCTTTTTGAGATGTTGAACGAACTGAGTTTTCATCTGATATCCTTTGTCGAGTCGTGAATGCACAAGATCTCTATCGGTGAACCCTGCTGCAAGTATAGAGCACAAATGAAAACCAGACGAAAGACTCACAAACTCATGAAGATTCTAATGATTGTTCATCTTCGACCAAAAAAGAGACGAGGTAAGCCTGCGAAACCACGGAAGTTCAAACCAAATCGCAAAATTTTCTTTTTACTGATGCGAAAAAAAATTAGACGCATTCTCTCAAACTCAAAACTCTGCGAGAATAAATCCAAGCCAGAGTTAGGAATACCGGCAAGTCTTTAGACAGCTCAGCCGCTCTTTCTTTTTTTGTGGGTCAGTCACATTGCTGAATGAAAATACAAAAAACCTACTTGTGTACAACATTGCTGCTTGTAAAAAGGCTGCCGCTCACAAACTTACCAAAATGCAGTAACCCATACCAAACTAAAGACTTGGGCTTGTACCCAAGCACAAGTAAAGTCGCGCCACTGAACCCAATATTGCACGGACTAGGATCGCGACTTATGAAAACCTATCTGGCTTCGATCGAGAAACGCGTCTACACAAAATATCCACTCAAATTAAAAGATCCCATGCTTGCTGACAGATTTAATTTGTGGATTAAATATTGGTTGATCCGATAGGCCTTTGCTGATCGATTTCAATCAGACGTTTTCTTTCTAATCTTTTTCGTCTTCTTCGGTCGAACCAACAGGCCCAAAGATTCCAACTCGTTGAGCACTAGATATGAAATAACATTCTTGAAGTCTCGTCCCCAACTGAGAATTCTCGTGAACGGCCGAAGTGTGAAGACTTTGCCTGTGAAGCTTTTGTGTTTTCGAATTCTGAGTGCGAGAATAGAGGTCAGTACGCGAATGAAGGCGTTGTAATCTTTGCGAACCTTGATCTTTATCACACAGTGGATGTGAGACCAGTTCAGAGCCGTGCTGTAGACGCGAATGTGAAATCTCTCAGCTGTGTTTCCAATCAGTTGTTCTAATCGGTGATTTCCTGGATTGAATACACCTTTCAGATCTGACTTCAAGATCAAATGAATCGCATGTTTGGTTGAAAGCGCTCGAGGCCCTTTTCGTTTCCCAACAAGCAGAGAGCCACCGTGTTCTGTTTTACGTTTATTTGATGCCATGAAATCAAATTCCTGCATGAAATTCTTTTTTGTAGTTCCGGTTGAGTATTCATATCACAGGTATTCTGCTGAGGTTTATGCAGCAATCCCATGTGACCGTGAAATTGCAATTATACCCGCTTTGACCCCTTCGCCCTCAAGCGATCTCGAAGCTAGCTGAATAAATTTCAAAAATTGAAACATTTCGTCGCTCAGGCAATCCTAATGAGCCAATTAAGTCGTCAACAAAAATCTTTGCACATAAATCTTCAGTTACAAATCTGATATATACGTAATGAAATTGGCCGGCACATAAGTAACACTTTACAAATAATTGTGGCATGCCGTGGTTATGACAAAAAAAGACTGAACTAATGAATGAAAAAGTTAAATTTATTGCTGCATTTCTCGAAGAGAATGAGACGTTTGCTGACCTCTGCAGGATCTACAATATCAGTAGAAACATTGGCTGCAAGCGTCCCTCTTTCTTAAAAAAAGGGCCCAGTGTGATTTCAAGTTAACCGATATTCCATCAATCCCAAATCGCATGATATCCTGATCTCACTCTGAACTTTTGATTTTGAAAAAATCGGAAGTTAACAAGCGGTTACGA
>JAYTZS010000310.1:0-3422 GCA_043741885.1 Bdellovibrio sp.
CTATTCAATCCTTAAACAATCTAATATTTTTAAACCCATTTCGAATTTCGAATCTTTCAAATTACGGTAGCAAACTCGGCTTCACCGAGAAATACCGAATTCTTACTTTTTCCCAAATATTCGAATTGGGTCCGGTAATTCCGTCAGGGCCTGAGATTCCAGCCAGAGCCCGAGCTGGATCAAATTTCCCCCCTGGCAAAAATTGTGAGAGATCCACTTTTGGTATCCCACCCGCGGCTGCAGCACGGCCGGGGTTGTTTCCTCGTGGATCCCCAAGTGCACCCAATGGACGGGATCCACCGCCAGCAGAACCTCCGCTGTAACCATACCCACCAATAATGCTCGAGTTGAATCGACTTGCCGCTGGACCGCCAGCGCCAGCGGGCTTGCCACCAGTGCCTCCACTGCTGATCATTCCACCTTTGCTCCCGCCGCCTCCGCCACCAGGTCCACCCGAAGGATTTGCCCCATCGGGAGATTTCCCTGAACCATCTGGAAAATTAAGCCCATCTCCAAGCCCACCACCCGGCCCGCCAAAGTTAGACAGAGCGGCAGGACTTCCCGATGAAGGATTGCTTGCACCCATGCCGGGGAAGTTGTTCGTTTTTAGACTGCCACACATTGCATTGTTGGCACTTTGAGGGTTAGAGCAAACACAAGCTGGCGAAGCCGCATTTGCAGGATTCAAACAATCTGAAGAATTCAACTGACTGGCACAACTGGGATCAAAAATATTATTAGCACACTTGTCAGTGATCTGGCTCAAAGCCGGATTGGTCTTTACCAAACAATCCGTCATGTTCTTGCTTGTAGCTGCAAACTTAGTCATATCAGCCAGCGCACCAGCTATATTTTTACTTAAGCTCGCACACTGCCTCTGAACTTTTTTAGCGTCTTCCAAGGCAATTTTGAGTTCTGGATTGGTTCCCAAAGCTGCCGTGATATTGCTAATATCTGTGTCACAGGCGGACTGACATTGAACGAAAGCAGCCGCACAATAGGCTTTGTAACTGCCAGTTGCAATGTTCGCAGTCTGACTGAGATTTCCCATTTTCATACAGGTCGATTGGAAATCCGCTTTCATAGCTTGCGGTGCCGCCGGATCCACCTGAGCCGCCTTATTCAAAGCATCGCTAGCCATTTGTTCCATTGTTGAAGTGGCAAAGCCCATCACTCCATTCATCATTTGATTCTGCTTAGGGTCACAGGTGCTCGCAGCTGCTTCTGTTTCTTGACTGCAAGTTTCGTAATGAGCTTTTAACAGATCACTTTGATCAATGGCCTTGCTAGCGGTGCCAGAAGAATCCGAATGGCCAGGGATTGCGTAGGGGCTTGTAACGCAATTTCCACCTTCTTGGTGCCAACCCGGACAGCATTTTGTGAAACTGGCCGCATAAGGCTTACGATCAGTGTCGTGAATTGCACACGAGTCTCCTCCTGTGGTGGTACTGCTGGTAAATTGGGGTAATGCACTATTGTCTGTAGATGGCGCTGTGAAAGTGATGTCAGCGGAAGTGGATTGCAAGCTTAGCAAATTTGAAATCAAAAAAATTGCAGTCAGTATTCTCAATGACACACGTGCCCCCACCTCTTTCATTATCGGACAACTCGGCTTTTAGGTGAAGATTTCAGAATGAGATTCTCGAAATGAGACGACTCTGTGTTTAATTGCTTTTCATCTTCTCAACAGCTGTCTAAAGTCTCAACAATCTCACTCGATTCAACCTCACTCGACAGGATTCTCTATGCCAACTTCTCTTCACGAACTCAAAGCGACAAATTCTCAAGGTCAAGTCACAGATTTAAGCCAGTGGAGGGGAAAAGCAGTGTTGGTGGTGAATGTAGCAAGCAAATGTGGCTTCACTCCGCAATATGAAGGTCTGGAAAAACTGTTTGAGCAGTATCAGGAGCGAGGCCTGCTGGTTGTTGGCTTTCCTTGCAACCAGTT
The DNA here is from genome assembly GCA_043741885.1 of Bdellovibrio sp. Taxonomy (GTDB): domain Bacteria; phylum Bdellovibrionota; class Bdellovibrionia; order Bdellovibrionales; family Bdellovibrionaceae; genus 21-14-0-10-47-8. The sequence continues at coordinate 1,949 of JAYTZS010000310.1, forward strand.
TGGCGGCCAAGAACCCGGTAACAATGAAGACATTCAGCAATTTTGTAAATTAAATTATGCAGTCAAGTTTCCCATCATGGCCAAAATCGACGTCAATGGCAAAAATGCTTCGCCTGTGTATAAATTTTTGAAAGAGTCTTGTCCCGGCTTGTTGGGAACGGAAGCAATCAAATGGAACTTTACTAAATTCCTAGTTGGAAAGGACGGCAAAGTCCTCGAGCGGTACGCACCAACAGTAAAGCCAGAAGATTTGGCTAAAGATATCGAAAAGGTTTTGTCTTAAGGTACTTGTGAATCTGAGTACAACCAGAGCCTACGGATGCAGGACCTTCAGATGAACTGCCTAGTAGTTTTTCTGCGGCTGACATTTGATTTTGAGGTTGATCATTTTTTCTTCTAGTGCCAAGCGCTGCTGATCTGTCACTTCTAAATCTTTCCGATTCATTTCCATCGAACCACGTTGAGATTCCACAGTCGACAGTTGGCCCTTGAGCTTCTCCAGTATCTTTTGTGAATCCATCAGTGAAGAGTAAAGCCGCATCGTAAGTTCAGCGTAATGATCCTGCAATTTTTTTGAGCTCTCAGATGTATTCTGCCGATTGAACTCAGCTAACGAGCTTCGGAGCTGGTTTCGGCTCTCAACTATTTTAACGGTTTCTTCTTCTCGCGAGGTGGTCACCTGAAAAAGGATGTCAGTCATCTGATTGAAACTTCCCAGATAACTCTCATAAGAAAATTGCTGACCCTGACTTAAAGCCTTGTATTTATTTTCCAGTTCGCTCAAATCAGTTTCAATTTGTGGGAGCACGTCTTTGCAGTCGTCTCTCTTGGAAAGCTTGGCTTCAGTGGCCTCTGTGACTGCTTCAATATCAGCAGCTTTCAAAATCGAAAGACCCAAACATTGGCTAAAAACTAAAATAAAAAACAACCCTGCTCTCACGTCCCACGCCCGATCACGGTTCTACCGCAAACAGGATTTTACCACTGTTGATCGAACAATTCAGACGAAGCAACACCCCATGAAATCTCTATCAGAGTTGACCAGAAGTTCGCCGATTTTAGGGTGCCTGCCCCTTTTTGGATTTTGGGTGCCTGCCCCTTTTTGCGCCGGTTGCGCTCAGTGCTTGGAAAAAATTTGCTCGGCGATCTGAAGACCGTTGAGGGCGGCCCCTTTTCGGATGTTGTCTGCGACGACCCAGAGGATCCAAGTTTTGGAATCGGAGGGGTCTTGGTGAATTCGACCTACGAATACCGGGTCGGCTCCAGAAGCTTGCTTCTGAGTGACGTAGCCATTTAACTCCGACTGCACTTCCAATCCTTGCATACTTTGAAGGCTTGCCAACACCTGCTCTCGGGTTGCCTCCTGGGACAGGGTCACCCATACCGCCTCGGCATGCGCATTGAGCACTGGCACTCGGACTGTAAAGGCAGAGACTTTCAGAGTCGGAGCTCTGAGGATCTTTTTTGTCTCCGT
>JAYTZS010000311.1:0-9562 GCA_043741885.1 Bdellovibrio sp.
GTTGCTCATGCAAGACTTCAGAAAGGTGAGTGAGCAATGCTTAAATTCCTCGGTAAGAAAAATTTGATTCGAAACACTTTGATCACAATTTATATCTTCGCCGTGCTTGGAATCTCAGCAACCTCAAGAGCTGCAGTAGAGATTTTGCCGATTTTTGCCGGCCCGTCAGCAGTTCAAACTCAACCTTATACTCAACCTTATGTCGGCCAAGTTGTGATGACAGTGGAACGAGATTTCTACCTTGTTGTCTCTGACGATGAAGTTTATTTGCTCCAATCCAATATGGATTTGAGCCCATACAACGGACAGACATTAACGATTGATGGTTTTGAATTGAATAAGCACAAGACTGGTCCCGCGGTTCAGACTCTCTCTTTGGATCCCCTCCCAGGAATTGAGAAGTCCACGAAGATCGGTCCTGTGCTAGTTGTGTTCGGAATTAGTGGGCTTTCAAATTAATTTTTTGATAGCAAACCGGTTTACAGTCTCAGCCCGGGTCCCCTCCTTGGGCTGAGACTTTTCTTTCGCAAAAATTCTAAGTTCTTAGAAGGCCTCGTTCGCCCCCCCTCAAAGAACGGGGCTTTTTTTTGTCTAATTTAGGACGGAGACCGAGAGCCTAAGCGGGTTGAGTAGGATCTTTCTTTAAAGAGTGGGGAAGATGTGGATAAGTGGATTTTATTGAGAACTGACAATTTGACAGTATGAATTTCACTAACGCGCGGATGGATATCCGGAGAGAAATCCAAGGCTGTAACCGCTTGTTAACTTATGATTTTTTAAAAATCATAAGTTCAGAGAGAGACATCAGAATATTATACCTTTTGGGACTGATGGAAGATCGGTGAATTTCAAACAACACTGGGCCCACTTTTTCGAGAAAGAGGGGTCGAGTCGAGGCCGTAGATTTAAAGATCAATTGGATCGGCGAATTTTGGCGCCTAGGCTTGATAGTTTTTCTTCTAAGCGCTCATAGCCTCGATCTAAGTGGTAGATTCGTCCGACTACTGTTTCACCTGTCGCTATGAGACCTGCTAATACTAAACAGGCGCTTGCTCTGAGGTCGGTTGCCATGACTGGTGCGCCTTTTAGGGCTTGGATGTTTCCTCTAACGATGGCCACTCGAGATTTGGGTGTGATATCGGCTCCGATTCGAATCAGCTCTTGGACGTGCATGAAGCGGTTTTCGAAGACTGTTTCTGTAATCACGCTTGTGCCCTGGGCAGCGGCCATTAATGTCATATACTGAGCTTGCAGATCTGTTGGAAAGAGTGGGTAGGGATTTGTAGTAACATCCACAGCCTGCCAAGTTTTTGTTGGGCTGACGGTTACGCTATTTTTGCTCCTGCTTATTTTAAAGCCGGATTCCTTCATGCGAATCAATAGCGAGTCGATGTGATCGGGATTGATTCTCTGCACTGTGACTTCGCCTCCGGTGATGGCGCCTGCGATGAGCAATGTTCCTGCCTCGATTCGGTCAGACATGACCGAATATTCGGCTGGTTTCAACTGAGCTACGCCTTCAATCCTCATCACACCTGTGCCGTGGCCGCTGATTTTTGCACCCATGGCTATGAGATAATTTGCAAGGTCGATGATCTCAGGTTCTTTTGCTGCGTTTTCGAGGATGGTCGTTCCTTGGGCTAGAACAGCGGCCATCATCACGTTTTCGGTTCCGCCAACCGTTGAAGTCTCAAACACGAAGTTAGTTCCGACAAGTTTTTTTGCTTGGGCTTTGACATAGCCTTCGGCCAAAGTGATTTCGGCACCAAGAGCTCGCATTCCGTCGAGGTGCAAGTCAATCGGTCGAGTCCCGATAGCACATCCTCCTGGCATTGAGACAACGGCCTCTCCGTATTTGGCGAGCAAGGGGCCTAAACAAAGAATACTTGCCCTCATTTTTCTGACGAGATCATAATGTGCTTCTAAGGATTTCGCTTTCTGCACTCGAACTTTGAAAACATCTCCCTGCCACCGAACTTCACAACCAAGCGATTTTAATAATTCTGCTGTCGAGTCGATGTCTTTCAATCTTGGTACGTTGTGAAAAACATGTTCGCCTTCAGCCAGCAAAGTGGAGAATAGAATCGGTAGAGCAGCGTTTTTTGCGCCGCTCGTTTTGACTGTTCCGTTTAAAACCTGTCCGCTCTGAACCGTCATCTTATCCATTTTTCTCTCCCACAATATGTCGATTCAGCCCTGAAAGATCTTTAATCACTTTGATATTTTTTAAATGCAGCTTTTCGAAGTGTCCGCTCATCATTTCTGATTGGGTCCAACCCATTTCAAAGCCGATCCAGGCTTTTTGCTTCATCCAAGGCACTGCTTTTTCCGACCATGATTTCAATGCTTGAGAACCTTGGTCACCAGAAAATAGCGCCACATGGGGTTCAAATTTTTTCACTTCCTCTTGAACTTCGTGATCATTTTCTGCGATGTAAGGGGGATTGGCGATCACTAGATCAAACGTGCCTAGGTCTAAATTGAGAGTGCGAACATCGCTGGTAATAAAATGAACCCTGTCGGTCATTTCCAATTGAGTTGCATTTTTTTTTGCAATTTCAATTGCTGCTTCTGACAAATCGACCGACGTCAAATGAGCATCTGGAATTTTTTGAATTAAGGTCAGCCCTAGACAGCCTGAACCACTGCCTAAATCTAAAATCTTTGGCTCCAAGAGATTATTTTTTTTAAGCCATTTCTCAGCTTCTTCGACTAGCAGTTCTGATTCTGGGCGAGGGATAAGCACAGCATTTGAAACTTGAAAACTCAGTCCGAAGAATTCCTTTCGGCCAATGATGTAGGCGACAGGCTCGCCTTGGATTCGGCGACGAACAAAATCGCGGCTTCGGGTGAGCTCGTCTTCTTTCATCGGTTGATCGAATTTTAAATAGAGATCAACTCGATTTTTGTAACCCATAGCCTCTGCCAGCAAGATTTCTGCTTCTAGCCTTGGGGTGTCTAAATTCTTGTCTTTAAAAAACTGAATGGTTTTGTCTAAAACTTCCTTGAGTTTCATGCCTGCTTGCTTTGATTTTTCAGAGCCTCCGCCTGAAAGTGTGCCATAAGCGGATCAATGAGCAACTCAAAAGATCCGCTCATCACTTGGGTCAATTGATGGATGGTCAATCCGATTCGGTGATCAGTGATTCGAGTCTGCGGAAAATTGTAAGTTCGAATTCTTTCGGAACGATCACCAGTTCCTATTTGCTCCAAACGAGTGTCCGAAGCCTGTTGGCGAACTTTGTCGTCTTCGATCTGCTGAAGTTTTGCCGCCAAGATTTGAAAGGCTCGCTCTTTGTTGGCACTTTGAGATTTGCCCTCTTGGCATTTAACGTCGATTCCCGAAGGCAAATGCACCACTCGAACTGCGGATTCGGTTCGATTGACTGACTGGCCGCCGGCGCCTTGAGATCGCATGGTTTCAACTCGAACCTCGTTCATGTTGATTTTGATGTCGACTTCTTTCACTTCTGGAATCACGGCCACTGTTACGGTCGATGTGTGGACTCGGCCCATGGCTTCTGTTTTGGGCACCCGTTGAACTCGGTGCACTCCGCTTTCATATTTCAGTTTGCTGAATACACTTTCGCCTGAAACTTGCGCCACCACTTCTTTGGTGCCACCGACGTTGCCCTCGGAAAAAGAAAGCATTTCGACTTTCCAACCTTGTGCCGAAGCATAATGAACATAGCCGCGAAAGAGCTCGTCAGCGAAAAGGCTCGCTTCGTCTCCGCCCGCACCAGCTCGGATTTCCAAAATAATATTTTTTTCGTCGTTGGGGTCTTTAGGAATGATCAGAAGTTTAAGTTTTGTTTCAAGAGGACCCATTTCACTTTCAAGCTGGCGGATTTCCTCTTTCGCCATTTCTCGCATCTCTTCATCTAATTCTGAGCCAAGCATCTGTTTGCCAGCTTCAAGATCTGCTTTTTTCTTTTTGTACTCGCGGTAAACGACGATGACTTTTTCAAGATCAGAAAGCTCTTTCATAAAAGCTCGATACTGAGTTTGGTTTCCGGCGACGTCGGGCCGTTGAAGTTGCATGTTCACTTCTTCGTAGCGGGATTCAACTTCTTCGAGTTTTGAAAACATGAGTTCAACCTCTCATTTGGATTCGACCAAGCTAGCAAGGTTATTCTTGTTGGATGGCTTGTCAGTTCGGCTGTCAGATAAAAAAAATGCGATCTCAGATGAGACCGCACATTTGCGAACCTTCGAGGTTGAGAGCGAGAAAGCAGGTGCGTTCTTCGAACCAGAGACCGAAGGCTCTGGAGGCAGCTACTTTTTGCCGTATTTCTTTTTAAATCGGTCGATTCGACCTTCTGTATCCATAACACGTTGCTTGCCGGTGAAAAATGGATGTGAAGCGCTAGAAATTTCCACTTTCAAAAGTGGATACTCTTTGCCATCTTCCCATTTAACCATTTCTTTGGAAGACATCGTAGATTTACCCAAGAAGCTGTAATCACAGGACATATCCTTGAAAACAACATCATGAGATTTCGGGTGAAGATCTTTTTTCATAAGTATCCTTGTTTGCTGATCTTTGCTGATCGAAGGAGCAGGGTTTAGCATAACGCCCCGCCTCTGTCGAGCGCTTTTTTGGTCAATTCGATCAAACTCTTAGCGCTCCCGGCGTGGACTCGGTTCAACTTCAAGCGCTTCTAGCTTCCGCCGCCCATGCTACCCAAGAATGCCTGATTGGTTTTAGTTTTATCAACTTTGTCCAACAGAAATTCCATGGCATCGATCACGTTCATTGGAGCCAGAACCTTTCGCAAAATCCACAGTCGATTCAAATCGCCCTTTTCGATCAGCAGGTCTTCTTTTCGAGTTCCAGACTTGTTGATGTCCATGCAAGGAAAGATTCGTTTCTCCATCAATTTTCGATCCAGATGAATTTCTGAATTTCCTGTTCCTTTGAACTCCTCGAAAATCACTTCATCCATTCGAGATCCAGTGTCGATCAAAGCAGTTGCAATCACAGTCAATGATCCACCTTCTTCGATGTTTCGGGCCGCTCCGAAAAAGCGCTTTGGTTTGTGAAGGGCATTGGAATCAACTCCGCCTGAGAGAATTTTTCCAGATGGTGGAACGACGGTGTTATAGGCCCGGGCCAGTCGAGTGATGGAGTCGAGCAAGATCACAACATCGTGCTTGTGTTCAACCAGCCGTTTGGCTTTCTCAAGCACCATTTCAGCCACCTGAACGTGGCGAGTGGGTGGCTCATCAAAAGTCGATGAAACCACTTCACCTTTCACGGTTCTTTGCATGTCAGTCACTTCTTCCGGTCGCTCATCGATCAAAAGAACTATCAGTTTCACTTCTGGGTGGTTGGCCGAAATCGCATTGGCAATGTTTTGCATCAAAACTGTTTTACCAGTTCTTGGCGGGGCCACAATCAGAGCCCGCTGACCTTTTCCAAGCGGTGCCATTAGATCCACAACTCTAGTCGTGTAATCCGCTGGGTTGTGCTCGAGACGAAGCCGTTTGTCAGGATACAATGGAGTCAAATTATCAAAAAGGATCTTGTCTTTGCTTTTCTCTGAAGTCTCAAAATTTAAAGAGTCGACTTTGAGCAAGGCAAAATACCGCTCGCCTTCTTTTGGTGGCCGAACAGTTCCAGTGATTGTGTCTCCGGTTCGAAGACCAAATCGTCGAATTTGCGAAGGCGAAACATAGATATCATCTGGGCCTGGCAAATAATTGTAATCCGGAGACCTTAAAAATCCATAGCCGTCTGGCAGAATTTCTAGAACACCCGATCCATAAATATCACCTAAACGTGCAGCACGTTTGAGGATTTCAAAAACTAAATCCTGTCTTCTCAGTCCAGCTGCATTTTCAATTCGAAGCTTCACTGCGAGCTCTGCCAGCTGAGTGATATTTTTCGATTTAAGATCTTTCGAACTCAACCAGGTTTTCTCTTCTTCATTTAAATTGATGTCTGCAAGGTCAATTTCATGATCCGAGTGCCCTTCATTTCCAGCCCCTGGCGTATGAGTATCCTCAGTCTGATGTCGATTTTGATTATTGTAACGATCTCTCGGTTCCGCTCCGCCGCCTCGGCCTTCACCGCCGCCGCTGCTTCCGCTTCCACCGCGAAAATCTCGTCGAGGGTTGTTATTGGAGCTTCCGCCGCCGCGAGAGTCTCCTCCGCCGCCTTTGAAATTATTATTTCGCTTATCGAAATATCGGTTCCGACCTTGGCCACCGCCTTCACCGCTGCTTCGATTGTCTCTATTAGTTTCTCTATTTTCGCCACCGCCACTGCTGGCCCGATTTTCGCCACGGTTGTTGTCCTGGCGATTCTCTCGAGGGGCTTGCGATGGATTGGGCCCACTTCTTTGTTGAGGTGCTGGTGGTGCCTCTCCTGCAACATTTGATGTATTAGCGGCAGCAATGGCGCTCGCGCTGGAATTGGCGCTTTCACTGGAGTTGCCAATATTTCCAGCTGACGTTGGAGCTGCTGATGGCGTATCTCCTGATGAAGCAACTGATGGTGCCATTGGAGCTGGCGGCTGGGCTTTGCTCTCAGATTTTGCTTCGGCTTTACTTTCGTTTTTTGCTTCAGCCCTTGCTTCGGCTTTTTTTGAAGCTGCTGATTGAGTTTCACCTGGGGCGGCTGCAGATGTGGTTGCTGCTTTGCTGCGTCCTCTTTTTTTAACTACTTCAGCTTCATCCTTATTTGCAGACAAGCGATGTCTCCTTTTTTAATTTTCTAAATACTTTATTTTGAATTTTGATTATTTATTTCAATTTTTGTCTTAATTTTAGTTTTGTCTTGGTTCGGTTCTGTTTTTTTATTGGTTTTGTTTTTAATTAAGTTTTGAAGTCACAGTTTAGGGATTCGAAAAATGAATCTTAAAGTCGAACTCTAATTCACGAAATTACAGTGGGATTGGAACGATCATCATGTGGCCTCGGTATTTTGTCAATTATGAAAATCATCTCTGTTCGATTCTGAGACAAGTGACTCAAAATGAGATAACACCCTGAGATCACTGTGAAAGTTTTTAATTGCTGATATTCTGAATAGGCAACAAATTGAGATCGTTTTTGAATTCCATGCTGTTTTTAGAAGAAATGTTTAGTTTTTTGATTGAATGACCGAACCAAGAAGGAACTGCCACAACCGAAAAGACTCACCGTCTAACAAAGGAGACTTTGTGGAAACATCGAAAAGCCCAGCCCGTCGAACCCAACTGCATATTGAAGTTGAGTTTCGCAAAAATTATGCTCGCGAAGAAGCGAATGGCACCTTAAAAAATATTAGCATCACCGGAGCCTTCTTGCAGCACGAGGGTGGCGGACTTCGAAACGGTGAAAAATTAGCTTTGAAATTCAGGGTCAGCGGAAGAGAACGCTCGGTTCAGGCAGTGGTAGTTTGGGCGAACTCAAGTGGTTTTGGTTTGAAATTTATTCCGATGAACAATCGCGATGTTCAAATCATCGATGACCTGATTTATTTTGTTGAGGCGAAGCGCACAGATTCACGTGGAATTCTGGACGATATTTTCAAAAAAGTGGCCTAACTAGGCTCTGTTCTTGAGAGTAATTTAGGAAATACTCAGCTTTTTAAATGAATAAAAACAAGCCTCTCAAACTGAGAGGCTTGTTTTTTTTATAAAATCCGAATTCGAGCGAATTTAAGTACCGACTTGAGTGTCATTGAAAGCGACAGCTGCTTCTCGATTTTGTTTTCTCTTTCGCGCAATGATCACTGCGAAAGCTCCTAAAGCCAAAATTCCAGCTCCGGCTAATGCCATCGTCATGTCGTTGTTATCCATTCCTGCATCAGCCACTGCTGGTTCTCCTTTTTTGGCCACAGCTGGTGGAGGTGGAGGATTTACTCCTTCTGCCGGAGGAGCTTGCATATCCGGTGGTGGAGGTGGAGGCATGTCAGGTGGCGGAGGCGGAGCTGCTTGATTGTTGGCTACCGCTGGAGATGCTTCAGCTGGGGGTGCCGGAGAAGTCTCAGCCACTGGCGGAGCTGGCGGTGGCGGAGGCGCCATTTCGGGCGGAGAAGCTGGCGGCATTTCAGGCATTGGCGGAGGATTCATTTCAGCTGCTGGTGGCGAAGTCATTTTCGCAACCGCAGTTGTTTTCGCTGGAGCCGGAGTGGATTTCCAATATCGCAATTCAGTTCCTGCCGTCAAAGCACCTTTAGAATCAATTGAGTTAGTCTCCCAAATTTCCTTCCATGCATTGTCATAACCTAAAATCTTTTTCGAAACTTTTTTCAAATCATCGCCCTCTTGAGCGACATACACTTCAGGGACAACTCCAGAATCTTCATAAAACGTTAGGAGCTTCGTATCATCCGTCGAGCGCACGGGAGAGTTGTAATAAATTTTATCTCCAGGCTTGGGCTTGCTGATCCCTTTGTTCACTTTCTTCAATTCTCTTTCTTTTTCAGAGCTTCCGTAAATCATGCTGCTGATTTTTTTATAGTTATCGCCAGGACGAGCCACATAAACTGCGTTCAGCAAAACTCCGGCACGAGTCATTGGCGCTGATTCGATTTTTTGCAGCGAAGCTTTTGGTTTGCTCTCCGAAACCGGAGGTGGAGAAGACGTCTCAGAAGCGCTGGCAACTGTGCCATTGCTATCAGGAGTTTTTTCAGCCGGAGCAGGTTCGCTCATTGTAGGCGTTCCAGGATCAACCGCTGCATTTGCGGTTTCAGCCGGAGTTGCTTCAATTGGTGGATCAAAGCCCGCATCTGCTTTGTTGTCTATTTTTGCTTCGCTCTTTGGCTCATCCATTGGTGGCGGAGTCGTTGTATCTAGAGGCCCCGCTACTGGAGCATCCGACTTTGCAACTTTTGAAGACTCGCCGAGCGCATCTTCTGGAAGTTGATCATCGAGGAAACCTTCATTGGTGCCTTCTTTGTTAGAAGCCACACTTGGGTCGGTGGTTGGCGGCGGAGCATCTAATGCCTGCAGCTCAGCATCTGTGCCAGCTGTTTCAGATGCAACCGCTTCATCCCCACCGGCGTCGTCCTTAGAATCTTTCGACGTACAGCCCGTCAAGTGGACTGTCAGTATCACGGCAGCGAAAAGCGATATCAGTTTTCTCATAGCTTCTTCCTTGATGTTGGATAAGGACTTCGTGTCCTTTTAAAAATTTTAGAAGGAAACGTGCGCTGAAGCAAATCAGACCCCGACTTTCGCCTCAAGGAAAGTAAAATTTTTGCCCTAAAATGATTTTGTTTTTGAAAAACCAGCCCTTTGGCACCTCCAAAGCGTACTGTGCAGGACCTTTGCTAGGGTAGTTTGGGAAACCATTTTGCATTTCGCTCTGAGCAGGAGCCATGTCCTGAATATCAATTAAGATTTTTTTTGCGTCAAAATAACCAATTGAAAGAGGAATAAAAGTGTTCTTCATCCAAAAAGCTCTTATTTCTTCATTGGGAAATTCGAAAAGCATGCCTGTGCCTTCTGGCAAGCTTTTGCGGAACATCAATCCTTGAGCTGATTTCTCGTCTGTATCAGCGATCTCCACTGTTAATGAGTGCTTTCCGATTTTTATTTGTTTCTTTTCAAAATGCACTGCTGCTGGAGAG
>JAYTZS010000312.1:0-9557 GCA_043741885.1 Bdellovibrio sp.
CCTGAAATTTGCGGATCCTCTCAGGTTTTCGGAAAGACCAAGGGGCTGTCTTTTTTACCGGATGGAATTCCAATCTCTGGAATTGCCGGTGACCAGCAGGCGGCTCTGTTCGGACAAGTTTGCTTTCAATCTGGAGACGCAAAATGCACTTATGGAACTGGAAGCTTCTTATTGATGAACACAGGAACCAGATTGGTCAGGTCCAAACACGATCTGCTCACCACAGTGGCCTGGCGGCTCCCTAATCAAAAAACTGTTTATGCGCTGGAAGGCGGAGCTTTTATGTGTGGCGCTGCAGTTCAATGGCTGAGAGATGGGCTTGGAATCATCCAGAAAAGTTTGGACGTCGAGGCTCTAGCAAAACAGGTAGCCTCCAGCGAGGGTGTTGAATTTGTTCCAGCTTTGACAGGTCTGGGCGCGCCTCATTGGAAGCCAGAAGCTCGCGGAGTGATTTGCGGTTTGACCCGAGGTTCGACTCGGGCCCATCTAGCTCGAGCAACCTTGGAAGCAATGGCTTTACAAAACACCGATATTTTATTGGCGATGGAAAAGGATTTGGGCCGAAGATTGAAAAGTTTGAAAGTGGACGGTGGGGCATCGGTCAATGGACTGCTGATGCAGATGCAAGCAGATTACATGGGAACTACAGTCACTCGACCACAGCACATAGGAACGACCTCTCTGGGTGCGGCTTACCTGGCTGGACTCGGAATTGGATTTTGGAAATCAACCGATGAAATCACCAAAATTTGGAAGATAGATCAACAGTTCCAATCGCAAATGACGACCAAGGCTCGTAAATCTCGACTGCAAAACTGGCAACAGGCAATCTCAAAAGCTTAGCGTTTCTTAAAGTCCTTGGACACTATTTTTTTTGCAGAAACTGCGGAAGCATTTCTTTTCTCAATTTTTCGTTCATGTTCTTAATTCTCTGAGTGAAAGAAATGAGCATAGAGCTCGCCCAGACAGGCAGCTGGTCTAACAGCTGTTCATAGCCGTTTTCAGAGACCTTGATCAAAACACACTCGGTGAGTGCTTGAGCCGAAGCTGATCGGGGACGCCGATCAAGCAGGGCAAATTCGCCGAACGTTTCGCCTTCTAGAACTGTGGCAATATCAATTTGTTTACCTGCATCTGATTTGGTAAAAATTTTGACTTGGCCTTGTTGGACAATATAGAGATGGAAGTCGATATCTCCCTCAAAAAAAATATAATCACCTGGCTTGTACACTTCTTTAACAATCTCAGCGGTTTCTTCCATAGATTCATTTTGATCTAACTTTTCTGAAAGATAAAAACTTCAAAGGAGCCGAGTGCTTTTCTAGACTAAGAGTCAGTCGCGGCCTGTGGGAGGTTTAGGAACTGAGGATTTTCTCTCAGCTCCATGAACCAATTTCCAAAGATCCCCGACATTGCGAATCCAGGTAATCTTTTTCCCAGCCGCAACCTTGAAATCAGATAAATGTTTTTTATTTGAAGCCGGAACAATGAAATGGTCAAAGCCCAACTTATCCGCTTCACGCAGTCGAAGTTCGGCATAGGAGGCGGCTCGGACTTCTCCGGTAAGTCCGATCTCACCGAAAAAGATCGCCTTGGCTTCCAATTCTCGGTTGAGCTCCGTCGACAGAAGTGCCGCAGCCACTGCTAAATCCGACGAGGGTTCATTGAGCTTCAGCCCTCCCACCACATTGATAAATATGTCGGCATGATTGAGCTTCATATCGAGATGTCGGTCCAAGACGGCGCTTAAAAGGTGCAAACGGTTGGTTTCGATTCCCAGAGCTGTGCGACGAGGCATGGCCATAGGCGAGCCTAAAGTCAAAGCTTGAACCTCGCAAAGCAAGGGACGAGTGCCTTCCATAGAAGCAAAAACGGCGGAGCCAATCAGACTGTCACCACGCTCTTCAAGAAAAAGCTCAGAAGGATTGGTCACTTCTTCCAGTCCAGCCGAGTTCATTTGAAACACTCCAAGTTCATGAGTGGCGCCAAAACGATTTTTCAGAGCTCGAAGCAAGCGAAAATTCTGAGACATGTCGCCTTCAAATGAGAGGACACAGTCCACCATGTGTTCAAGAACCTTAGGCCCAGCAATATTTCCATCTTTCGTCACATGCCCAATCAGAATCACACTCATTCCATCGGTTTTCGCAAGTCCCATGAGGTGACCGGCACATTCTCGAACCTGAGAGACAGATCCCGGCGCTGCTTCAAGTTCTGGCAAGAAGATTGATTGAATCGAATCTACTACAACGACGTCTGGTCTTTTTTCTCTGGCTAATTCCAAAATTGTTCTCAGATTGCTCTCGCTTGCGACCTCGACCAAGGCACTGCGAATCCCCAAACGCTGAGCACGTGAGCCAGTTTGCCCAGTGCTCTCTTCTCCGGAAATGTAAAGCACTCGAGCTTTGTGTTTTGCCAGCCCTCCCGCCATTTGCATCAGCAGGGTGCTTTTGCCGATCCCAGGAGATCCGCCAAGCAAAACAAAACTTCCTTGAGCCAGGCCACCGCCGAGAACTCGGTTCAGTTCACCATAGCCTGTGTCTAAGCGTTTGAATTCCACTGCTTCAATACTTTGATCTAGGGAAATTGGTTTTGATGAGGAAATAGGATGACCTCCAGAGCTGACCCCACCTTCTGGCTTGGCGGTTGCCCAGCCTCGAGTCACAGGTTCTGGAGAGAAAGTTTCCTCGACCAACGAGTTCCAAGCGCCGCAGTCAGTGCAACGCCCTTCATATCGGTGTCTTTGAGCTCCGCAATTTTGACAGACATAAATTGTTTTGTTCTTCGACTTTGCCATCTCACTTCGCTATCATAAGTACACACATGAAACAAATGAATATGAAAAATGCGCTGACCAAATTGATCATTTCTGGTTTATTTCTGAACACTCAATTGATCACTGCGCCGGCTTTCGGACAGTCCGATTTTCTGAGCAAATTTCGTCAATACCGCGAAAAATTTCAAACTGTAAAAAAAGAAGACCAAGACAAAAAGTTTGCCGAGATAGATCTCGAGATTTCGAAAAATCAAGATGCGGAAGAAAAGAAATTACTTCTCATGGCCAAAGCCCTTCTAGCTTTGGACCAGGGCAAGATGGAATTGGCTCAGACGATCTTCAAAGATCTGTTGAAAGATAAAAACAATTTGCACGAGTATGTCCACTACTACTTTGGTAAATTATTGAGTCAGGCTCAGCTATATCACGAAGCGAAAGTTCAGTACCAACAGATTCTCGAATTGTCGCCGAATGCTCGAATGCAGATGGAAGCTCAATTTCAGTTGGCAAAGATTAATCTCGATGAAAAGAATTTCAAGCAAGCGAAGTCGCTTCTAGCACAACTGGAACGCCGACAGCGCAGCGAAGAAAATTATCCTGAGACAATTTATTATTTAGCCGTCGCCGAAAAAGGAATTGGCAACACAAATGCTTTTTGCAAATGGGCTAAAAAATTGTACACGACTTACCCTCACAATCGAAAAGTTGAGATCTGGGGAGCTCAGATCACTCAAAATTTAATCGAGGGCCAGCCGGTCCACTGTGCGATCAATCATGAAGATCGAAGGAGCAGAATCAAAAGTTTGCAATGGGCTGGGATGGAAAAAAAAGCTTTTTCTGAAATCCAAAGCTTACGAGGGCAGACTTCAAGTTCAGACAAATATGATTTAGACAAGCTGGAGGTTGGGTATTGGTTGCACGAGGGCGAAGTGCAAAAAGCTTTGGATCTTTTGCTTCCTTACTATGAAGCTCATAAAACAGATGTCGGATATCTGAACCTGTTGGCAAACACATCGGCTCGTGCCGGTGAATATCAGGCTGCAGTTGGGACTTATTATTCGGTCTATAAAGTGGCGCCTCGGGGAAAGTTTGGAAAGCAAGCTCTCTACCAAGCTGCATTTATGAGTTACCAATTTCAAGATTACGATGGAGCTGCTCGTAAGTTTCAAGAGTTCATGAAAGTCTATTCGAATTCTGGTTTGTCTCGGGATGCAAAATGGCACCTCGCTTGGTTGCGCTATCTAAAGAACGACTTTCAGGGCGCCCAAGAGAGCATGTCAGCCCTGTTAAAAGAGTCTCAGTCCAAGAAAAAGGGATGGAAGTCGTTTCCCAAAGATCGAGTCAGTTATTGGATGGCTATGAGCTATTATCGAATGGAAAAGTTTGATAAAGCCCGTTCGCTTTTTGAGATATTAGCAAAAGATCAGCTGCTCAGTTATTATTCGATTGCGGCTCAATACCGTTTAAATAAATTAGAAAAGTTAGTGCCAAAACCGACTCGGCTGGCCTTTTCGGAACAGTCAAGACGGATCACGCGGTTCACTTCAT
This sequence comes from Bdellovibrio sp., assembly GCA_043741885.1. Lineage (GTDB taxonomy): Bacteria > Bdellovibrionota > Bdellovibrionia > Bdellovibrionales > Bdellovibrionaceae > 21-14-0-10-47-8. The sequence continues at coordinate 4,325 of JAYTZS010000312.1, forward strand.
TCGAGTCGATTGCGATCGATGAGCCAATTCCAAGCGGAGAAGAGAATGAAACGGAAGAAAGCCTGACTGCGAAGGCCTTGCAAGCGGAAACCGAATCAGAATCTGCAAAAGATGCAGTCAAAGAAGCGGGCAAGGATGCGATCAAGGAAGCAACTGAACCACGCGGTGATGGAACAGTCGCCATTGTCGACGATGAACAATTGCCAATTGTTGAGCCTGAAGTAAAGCCCGCCTTTGCAAATCCGGTTCTGGTGAAGCGCTTTGAACGAGCTCGGGACCTGATGATTTTGGGGCTGAATGATTGGGCAAAATGGGATCTGTATGACATCGAAAGAAAAACCAGCAACAAAGATTATCTTAAGAACTTGATGCAAGAGTATCAAACGGTGGAAAACTTTAATCGGTCTGCCTACATTGCACAGGTCTATTTCGGTTCCCAAAGAGCTTTGCACGGGTTGGACGGAGTTCGCTATTTATGGGAGTACGCTTATCCCAAAGCCTATTCTTCGTTTGTCATGAAGTATTCTAAACAGATGGATGTTCCCTCGGAGCTTGTTTGGGGAATTATGCGGGCTGAAAGTATTTACCGGCGAGATGTGATTTCTCCCGTTGGAGCCTTGGGTCTGATGCAAGTGATGCCAGGAACAGGAATGAAAATTGCTGAAATGCTCAATGAGAAAAATTTTGATCCGCGGACAATGCTTGATCCTGAAATGGCAGTGAAAATCGGAGCTCGTTATTTGCAAAGATTGGAAAAGAATTTTGATAAAAACATTCCATTGATCGCAGCCGCCTACAATGCCGGACCTCACCGAGTGAAAGCCTGGCTGTCCAGCTTTGGAAATCTGGATGTGGATGAATTTGTGGAGCACATTCCATTTCTTGAAACTCGAAATTACGTGAAGAAGGTAGTGTCGAACTATCAAGTATATTCTTTGCTCTACAGCAATAAAAAAGATTCTTTGTCTTACCTGAGTGAAGCTTTGACTGTGAAAATACCAGAGAAAGTTGTAACCAAAGAGACATGGGAAGATATTTAAGGCCTCTTTTTTTTCGCCTGGCTCAATTTATTTTGAGCCTTTTCATTTTGATCTTCGTGACCTTTGGATTGTTGCGTTTTTTTCCTGGAAGTCCGCTGAACGAAGATGAAAGTTTGAGCCCATTGGTTCAAGCTCAACTCGAAAACTTTTATGGTCTAAAAGACAGCCTGTTTGTTCAGTGGGAAAAGTACCTTGAGCACTTGATCCGAGGTGATCTGGGTTCTTCCATGCACTTTGTAGGTCGCTCTGTTGGCTCCCTTATTTTTGACTTCGGAAAAACATCAGCCCTATTGGGACTTCTTGCAGTGTTTGCAGCCGTGATATTTTCAGTGACCTACAGTTTTATGACTCGATTGAGAAGATCGACAAGCAGCCCTTCCGATTTTTCCTTGCTTATTTTAATTTCACTTCCGAGTCTGGCCTTGGCGCCAGTCTTGATTTGGTTGTTTGGTGTATATTTAAATTGGACTCCGGTTGCTTTGTTGCAATCACCGACAAGTTACATTCTGCCGGTACTTTTGCTTGCCCTGAAGCCCGCCGTGTCTTTGTCCCGGGTCCTCTCCAGCAGCTTAGATGAAGTGCTCGGGCAAAAGTACATCCAAACAGCGAGAGCTATGGGCTTTTCTCAAACTCAAATCCTACTTAAGTGGGCCTTCAAAAATTCGCTCACAGCTTATTTGTCTCAGGCTGGACCGTTGATCGCTAGCCTCATCTCTGGAAGTTTTCTCATTGAAATTTTATTTGCCATTCCAGGCCTTGGTTTTCATTTTATCGACAGTGTTTTGAATCGTGATTGGCCTTTAATTTTAGGACTGACTTTATTTTATGGATTTTTCCTCATGCTCAGTCAATTGATCACAGATCTCTTGATCTTTGCCGCCGATCCCAGGGTTGAAACGCTATGATCAAAATATCGAAAAAAGTATCTGGAAAAATATCTTTGATTTTCTTGTTTCTCCTCGCTTTGGGAATGCTGTGGGTGTCAATTTTTCCTGAATCAGGAAACCAAACTGCCGCCTTACTCAGTTTGGAAGCCCCCTTTCATTCGACGTGGATGGGCCGCGATTCTTTAGGTCGAGATCTTTTTCTCAGGATCTTGCAAGGAGCTGAAGTTTCCTTAGGCCTGGGAGTGAGCAGTTCAATGGCTTCACTTTTATTAGGCATGTGCTACGGAGCCCTGGCTTCGATGGGTCCAAAAAAATTGGAATCTGTTTTGATGCGCTTTTTGGAAGTTCTTATGGCCCTGCCCACTTTGATGGTGATGGCAGTTTTGACTTTGATTTTGCAAAGCCAATCTCAGAACCAATTTCTCAACTTATTTCTGGTTCTCACATTGGCAAGTTGGATGCCAGTAGCAAGGTTGACCAGAAATCTCATTCGTCAAGAGCGGTCACAGGATTATGTCCAATCCGCTCGAGCCGTCGGCGCTAGTCCCAAACGAATTTTCGTACGGCATTTACTGCCGAATTTGATGTCACCCTTATTGGTCTTTTGGAGCTTGCAAATTCCCCATGCCATTTTAGCAGAAGGGCTGTTGAGCTTTTTAGGTTTTGGAGTCAAGTCACCGTCGGTGAGTTGGGGAGCCTTGTTGCAAGAGGGTTGGAAGTCCTTGTCGGTCTACCCACATCTGTTATTCGCACCAGCCCTTGTGCTATTTCTCACAGTGCTGTCGATCAATATTTTACTTGAGACTGTTCGCAAGTCTCAAGATCCGAAATTAAAATGGGAAAAGTATTCTTAGACTTAAACGTTGAATTTAGACGTTGAAGCGGAAAAACAAAACGTCACCATCTTTGACAACATACTCTTTGCCTTCGACTCGATACTTGCCAGCATCCTTCACAGCCTGTTCGCTTTTGTAATTGAACAGATCTTCACAGTGGTAAGTCTCAGCTCGAATAAAGCCTTTTTCGAAATCGGTGTGGATCACACCAGCAGCTTGAGGAGCTTTCGTGCCTTTTCGGATGGTCCAAGCGCGGACCTCTTTGACTCCAGCTGTGAAATAAGTTTGCAGGCCTAGCAGCACATAAGCTTCTCTAATTAAGCGATTCAAACCCGGTTCGCTGGCGCCCATGGAAGACAGAAATTCCACTTGTTCTTCTTTTGGTAACTGGGCGATTTCGGCTTCCATCGCTGAGCAAATCATAATTGTATTATTGCCTTCTTCGGAAGCCCGCTTTTCAACATCTTTTACCCATTGGTTTCCACCAGCGGCAAAATCCACATCGGACACATTGCAAGCGTACAAAACGGGTTTCGAGGTCAACAGATGAAGATCCCGGCGATATGGCTCTTCCAATTCATTCAAGATCACCGACCGAGCTGGTAGACCTTTTCCAAGAGCTTCAAATACTTTTTGAGTCACTTCGAATTCCATTTTCAGTTTGGAATCCGTCGTAGTGCGGGCCATTTTTTCAACTCGCTTGATTTTTTTTTCAACCGAGTCCAAATCTGCCAACATCAATTCTGTATTTATAATTTCCATATCCCGGAGTGGATCAACCGAACCCGCAACATGAATGATATTTGGATCGTCAAAACAGCGAACGACATGCACAATCGCATCTGTTTGACGGATGTGACTGAGAAATTGATTTCCCAATCCTTCGCCCTGGCTTGCGCCTTTGACGATACCTGCAATGTCGACAAATTCCATCGCCGTCGGAATCACACTTTGAGGTTTGATAAATTGAATGATTTGGTCCATTCGCGGGTCGGGGACAGTGACGACTCCCACATTCGGGTCGATTGTGCAAAAAGGATAATTGGCCGCTTCTGCTTTGGCCGAAGTCAAAGCGTTAAAAAGTGTGCTCTTGCCAACATTGGGCAGTCCCACAATACCTACTTGCAAAGCCATCAATCACCTCACGAAATGGAAAGCCCACCATTAAATTTGGTAGCGGCTTTCGATAGACCTTCGAAAATCACGGATTCCAGAGCATCGCCTGATTTGTTGAGAAAGTCAGGCAATTTGCTTTGCTCCTCGTCTGAGAACTTTTGCAAAACATAATCTGCCACTGGCATTTCAGGATGGAGGGGCCGGCCGACCCCTAGTTTCAGCCGAATATAATCGGGAGTGCCTAAAAGCTCACTGATGTTGCGAATCCCATTGTGACCACCATGCCCGCGATTTTTATGAAATCGAATGGCTCCAAACGGCTGATCAATGTCGTCTTGAACGACAATCATTTTTTCCATCGGAATTTTGTAGAATTGCAGCAGAGCCTGAACCGATTGCCCTGACAAGTTCATAAACGTCATCGGTTTCACCAGTAAAATGGTTTCTTCATCCATTTGAAATTTGCAGGTGTGAGCCTTCTGCTCTTCTCTCCAAGGAGGATTTCTGGCACCAGTCGAAAAAAGATCCAGCGCCATAAAACCAATATTGTGGCGAGTGAGCGCATACTTTGAACCAGGATTTCCTAGGCCAACAATCAAATGCATAGGCAGCAGTCCTCGAATAAAAAAAGCGGTTTTGACACCGCTTTTTTAGCTTTTTAGCTTTTTTAAAAGGTTTGTTTGGATTTTACTGAAAAACTTTTGTTGTCAAAGCTCTCAATAAAAAGCGATGCCGACTGAAACCGAACTCGAATTACTTCTTGTCTGATTTTGCAGGAGCCGCTTTTCCAGCAGCGGCGGCTGGGGCTTTGCCGGCAGCAGCAGCAGGAGCTTTCGCGCCGCCAGCAGCGGCAGGAGCAGCAGCGCCAGCGGCAGGAGCAGCAGCGCCAGCAGCAGGAGTCGCAACAGCAGCCACAGCTTCTTCTTGGAACATATTTACAACCGCAATTGTTGTGTCCAAGCTCGACATGACCTTGAAACTTTCTGGAATATTCAAATCAGAGACGTGCAACGTATCGCCGACTCCCAAATTGGAAATGTCAGCAATGAATCGCTCAGGGATTTCAGTCGGTAAACATTCAATATCTATCGTCCGGTTGACCACATTGAGCAATCCGCCCTCAGCCAAGCCAATTGGTTTTCCTTCTAGTTTCACTTCTACAGACACTCGAACCATCTTTTTCAAATCCAAGGCGAATAAATCCACGTGCTGCGGTCGACGTGTCACTGGATGAACAATCACTTCTTTCAAAAGAACCACGATGCTGTTCAGTTTAGAATCTGTGCTTTTCAAATTGAACAGAGCATTTTCATAAGCCCGAACATTGTATCGAACCACTGAGGATTCATCGATC
>JAYTZS010000313.1:0-9511 GCA_043741885.1 Bdellovibrio sp.
CCTTTGGATGGAGAGGTCAAATCGTTTAAATCAATTTTTGATCCTTCGTCGCTGATCGTTGCCAGGTAAGATCCTTCCACTTTGGATTCCTTTACTTTCTCTTTGATCATATCCCTATCCACGCCGGAAGTGTCGTCAGGCAAAACGGGTGGCCAAGCGAAAGGAAAACTCCAAATCAAATCCAACATTTTTTTCTGTGCGGGCGGGATCTGATCGCCGTACTGTTTGTTGACCTGGTTGAACATTTTGATTCGGAGCAAGCTCAATTGGACTCCCGAGCGAGCATTGTAATAAGCTTTCAAGCGATTCACGGACTGAGCATTGATGATATACTCGATATTGGTGTCGTAACTGATTTCCATAACAAGATAGGTGATCACGACGACTGTAAAGACGGCCATCAACAGCGCCATTCCCTTTTGATTTTTTGAGCCCAATAAGCGACGAGTGAATTTCATAGGCCAGGGGCCTTACTGCCTGGGAAGGGCTGATTTAACGGCGAGGCAGGGATTTGGTTGCCCGTAGGATTTTGCAATTGCTGTTGAGCCGTAGCCGCCTGCTGATCGGCAAATAAGTTATTTGGAAAACGAACTGGAGCAAGAATTTGCATGGAGATTTTTTTCTTTTTGTCTCCTTCGCCTTTTTCAACTGTCACAGAGATTTCAACTGAATCTGGAAAGCGGCCTTTTGTGATGGAGTCCCCTTGAACAGAGTCCCAGGTACCGACGTAATCTTGTTTGCCTTTGCCAAAGTATCGCAGTTTGAATTCTGTGACATTTTCCAATAATACAACTCCATCTTCTTGGACTGTGATATCGCCCTCCACCACATTGGATGTTTTTCGAATGAGGCAGTTGGAAGATTTGGATTGGTCTCCTGGTTTTTTGCAGTTCTGTAGCAAATATCCAACTTTGATAAAATCCGCTTGCCGACTCGACTCACGAATGCGAGAGGAATTCATCGTCGGAAAATAACAGTCGTTGTCGTGACCCACAAAGTGAGTCGTTGGATCGACTCGATTTTCAGATTTTTGATTCAGAGGATCCTGAGGATCATTGGGGTTGTAGGCGGCGAGAGGTGGATTGGGAGGCGGATTGGCAAGTGGCGCACCATTTGGATTGGCCCCTGGAGCGGCGGGCGGAGCTTTAGATTGGGCGATCCTTTTTTTCTTGATCACCTCTCTCAGCTCCATTTCTAAATCCGTAAAATGAAAAGCCAGATTGATATCACGTTCCATCACCTTCAGTGAGTCGCGAACTTGAGCAAGGTCATCCACTTGGTTCTGGATTTTTATTTTATTCCGTAGGGCCTGTTGGATGGCTTGGCTTGACAGCAATGATAGTGTGGCCATAATCACCAAAACAATAATCACTTCTAACAAAGTGAAGCCATTTTTGGAACTGAGTTGGAGCTTCACACTCATTGGCCCGTCGGCATTCCCATGGGCATTTCCTTGTCGAAATCCATGAAGTAAGTGGTGATTGAATATTCTAACGGCTTTGGCTTGGCGACCAAGACAACTGTGACTGTGACTTCCTTGACAGCCTTCGAGAGCCCCTCTGTCAATTGTTTCACCAGTGAGATTGTCATAGCGTCGGCCCCGCCGGACTTTGCAGTCATTGCCGAGGAGACATCTGGAATCTCTAATTTTCTGGAAGTCATTTTCCATTTGTATTGAGGGAAATCGGAACCGAAATCTCCATTTCGATCGTCTTGAATTTCCTCAAGCGGTTTTCCTCGGTACTCGATTTCAAGTTCAGTGACTTTTCGCTCAAGCAAGCTAGCGACTTCGAACTGCTGCTGAGTTTTTCTAATCTTGAGAAAAGCTGCCGACCAAGAATTTGCCAGAATGATGAGAGCAGTGGCTAGAATCACCACGGCAAGCAGAGTTTCAAGCAAAGTAAAGCCCGAACGACGATTCAAACTGCTTTTTGAATTTTCACTCAAAATGCAAATCCTTGAGAGACACTGCTTTTTCCACAATATCAGTGTGGCCCGTGATGGGGTTGATTATCAAGGTCCACGTCACATCTTTTTTGTTGCCGATTTGGATGACACCTTTTTCGACCAATCCTTCGGGACTGAAATAGATATAAGCTAAATCCTTGGTTGCGGGCTCATCCATTGAAGGAGTCTCAATACTGGTAAAAAACATTCCCGACGGCAGTTCTTTTTCTTCTTTGATAAATTTAGTTACTTTTTGAAACGGACTTGCTGGCCTGTCTTTTTCATCTAGGTTTTTGGCTGTCTCAAGCGTGGCTTTTGAGGGAACTAAAAAATCTCCCGGAGCATTCTCAACCCAATAAGAATTTTTATCACCCATCCGAAAGGCTAGGCGGTAAGTCATTTTTTTAATACGAGCTTGATTGCGAACTTCTCGAGTCAATCCAGAGAGCTGGCGAACAATAGTCTTGATGTTGTTGCTTTGATTGCGAAACTTCGGGACGCCAAACACAAGCATAGCGCCCAAAATTCCTAAGACGATGATGACTTCTAGAAGAGTAAATCCATTTTGCGATTTCAACAGAATTTATTGATCGTCGGACAAGATATCTTTGGCATATCCATCGCCACCTTCTCGTCGATCCGCTCCCAAACTTTTCAAATGAAAATTATTTCCCTCAACCGAGTAGCCCAAGTCAGTGCCCCAGGCATCTTTTGGCAGCTTTTTTAGGTAAGCCTCTGGACCCCAATTGCTGCAAGCTGCATCAGCCGTCACGAGGTTTTCTAAAGACTCGGGAAATTTTCCGCAATCGGTATAGTACATATTCAGCGCGTTTATCGTCTGGCCCATGATGATTTTGGATTGTCCGACTTTGGATTTATCGATTCCACCGGTGATTTTTTGCAACAGGATAGCAATCAGACTTCCTAAAATTCCAAGAACAATGATGATTTCAAGAAGGGTCATACCGCGAGAATTTCTTAAAGACTTTTGATTTAACATTGAGGGGGTCTCCATCGACTCGATTTATTTGATTCAAAATTCCATTTTCGGAATCATCTTCAGTTGTTTTTCTGCTGTCTTATCTTGCCTGATTTTTTCCCCATACGCACACCTTTGAAGCTCGACGTCAAAAATTCTTTTCAAAAAGGATTCAGGCAGTTCAACAGCCGGCTAAACAGCTGGCTAAACAGCATTAGTCAGTTCAAACATGGGGACCATTACGGCAAACACAATGATTCCAACAACAAACCCCATAACAACAAGAACGACGGGGCCCATGAGGCCAGTCAATCCTTCCAATTTGTTTTTCACCTGGAAGTCATAGGCATCCGACACCTGAACCAGCATATTTTCTAATTCGCCCGTTTTTTCACCAATATTCACCATGTGAATAACGATCGGAGGAAATTGACCAGACTTTTTCAATGGACCCGCAATGGATTCTCCTTCAGAGATATTTCCACGGGCTGCATCTATGGCGTCAGCTAGAATGTCATTGTCGACAACGTTTCGCACGATCTGCATGGCCGTCAGCATCGGAACTCCACCAGTGAGCAAAGTGGCTAAAGTTCGAGTGAAGCGGGCGACGGCGACCATTCGATTGACCGGCCCAAAAATAGGAATCTCAAGAGATATTTTATCCCAACGCCGTTTTCCCAGAGGAGTTTTTTTCCAACTGGAAAACATAAGCCAAGAGACAATTCCTATGGCCAAGAAGACCCACCAGTAATTGACCAAGAGTCCACTGGTGCTAATCACGACCTCGGTGTACCACGGCAATTTCAGCTGCGGGAAACTTTCAAACACAGTGACCATTTTGGGAATCACAAATGTGAACAAGAAGACCATCAATCCCATTGTAATGATAAGCATCACAACCGGGTAGGTCAAAGCCGCTTTGACTTTGGATCGCAACTCATTTTGTGCTTCAGTGAATTCCGCCAGTCGAATGAGAATCATGTCCAAGGTTCCTGACATCTCTCCTGCTTCGCACAAAGTGACATAAATGTTGTTGAAAATATTTGGGTATTTTGACAGAGCCTTAAAAAACGGTGAGCCCTCGTTGACCATATTTTTACAATCAGCGATCGCCTCTTGGAGAATAGGTTGCTCCACTTGCTCAGAAACAGCGGCCAAAGCGTCAACTAAGGGGATATTCGCCTTGATCAACGTCGCCAACTGTCTTGTCATCAGTGAGAGATCCTGAACTGAGACTTTGCCACCTTTAGTGGATCCACGCTTTCTTTTATTGCTCGCATCCGAAGTTTTCTTTTTGTCTTTGAGATCGACAACAAAGATCCCTTCTTTTTTGAGCTTCATTCGAGCTGTGCGCAAATTGTCAGTGTCCACCGTGCCCTTGGTGTTTTTTCCATCTCGAGTCAGGCCGCGGTATTCAAAAATAGGCATATTACATATCCAACTGAGTATTTGAAAAAAGCTCTTCAATGGTGGTCAGGCCGCTGAGAACTTTTTGAATTCCATGATCTCGGAAGGTCTTCATTCCTCCTGCTACAGCAGCGCGACGAATTGAATTTCCATCTTTTCGTTGCATCACAAGTGAGCGAATTTCGTCATTGATGATCATCAGCTCAGCAATTGTCGTTCGGCCAATATAACCTTTTTGGTTGCACTGGTTGCAGCCGACGGTTGTGTGGATATTTCCGTTTTTCGCCTGCTCTCTAGTGATTCCTAAAGTATTCAGCTGAAAGTCAGTGGCTTCGTATTTGATTTTGCAGTGTGGACAAAGAATTCGAACCAATCGTTGAGCAATAATTCCTAAGATAGAGGTGGCAATCAAAAAAGGTTCAGCACCAATGTCAATCAAACGGGGAAAAGCCCCGGCCGAATCGTTTGCGTGAATCGTTGATAAAACCAAATGGCCTGTGAGGGACGCATTGATCGCCAGTTCGGCTGTCTCCAAGTCTCGAATCTCTCCCACCATGATGATATCGGGATCTTGCCGCAAGAAGGCTCTAAGGCCTGAAGCAAAGGTCAGTCCGATTTTGTTATTCACTTGAACTTGGCCAATGCCGTGGATTCGCTGCTCGACAGGATCTTCCACGGTGAGAATGTTCACATCGGGATGATTGAGCTTTTGCAAACAACCATACAGGGTCGTCGACTTTCCAGATCCCGTCGGACCAGTCACCAGAAGAATGCCGTAGGTGCGTTCAACCAATGAGGAGATAATTTTCAAGCTTTCGTCGGAAAACCCGAGCTGTTCCAATTCCAGCACCACGTTGGATCGATCCTGAAGTCGCATAACCATGCGTTCTCCGTGCGAGGTCGGCACAGAATTGATCCGAATGTCGATGTCTTTTCCTCCAACTTTGAGTGGGATTCGACCATCTTGCGGCAAGCGCTTTTCAGCGATATTTAAATTAGCCATGACTTTGAGACGAGAAGTGATGGCATTTTGTAGTTTTTTAGGTGGTTTGAAAATATCGAATAAAATTCCATCTATTCGAAAGCGAACTGACATGTCTTTTTCGTAAGGTTCTAAGTGAATGTCTGAGGCTTTTTCTTTGACCGCACGAAACAACAAAGAATTGACCAGTTTGATCACCGGAGCGTCATCTTCTCCAGCCTCTAAAAGATCAACAATGGGATCGTCGAGATCGTAATCTTCATTCTCAATATCATCGAGTCCGGCTAAGTTCGCCGTGCTTTTCTCATAAACTTTGTTGATGGCGTCTTGAATTTTGGCAGAGGTTGAAACGAGGGGCTTGATGCGTTTCCCGAAAAGCACTCTCAAATCATCTAGCACTCGCAGGTTCACTGGATTTGCTGTCAGGGTAATAATCACATCTTGATCTTCTTTGAACGGAAGAATGGAAAACTGCTTTGCATAATTGATTGGGATGTTGCGAATCAGATCCACCGAGATGTCATTGACTGGAATGTCCTTGATAAAATCCAGTCCCATTTCGCGGCAAAGATCAGCGACAAGTTCATCAGCTGTGGAGAAATCTTTCTCAGCTAGAGACTCGCCAATTGTGGAAGTGCCGCTGAGGTTGGGATTTCCCAAAACAGTTCGAATCTGATCAACCGTCAGGCTTGTGGAGCGAGATAGAATACTTGGAACATCCAGTGCTGCCATTGTTTATTTACTACTTTTCGGAGCTGGCACCAGAGCTCGTCTTTTTTGCATTTCATCCACAGTGCTACCGTAAGGATCTCGGCCGCCAATTCCTTTGATATAATTTTGTCTCTGTTGAAGTTTTTGTCCTAATAGCATATCTGAATCATGCGGTGTTCGCACAATTTTTGGAGTCAAAAAGATCAACATATTTGTTTTCTCTTTCGAAGACTGCCGAGATTTGAATAACCATCCTAAAATCGGAATGTCACCTAAAAGTGGAACTTTGGTGATCGTCTCAAAATCATCTTCCTTCATCAAACCCCCCATCACAGCTGTGTCACCGTTGCGAACAACAATGTTGGTTTGCAATTTTCGAGTCGCCAAAGGCTGAGCACTGCTCTGAAAAGCATCTGGAGTTTTCGCCAAAGACAACTGCTTAATGCTGGATGTAAGCTCCATTCGAATCGTATTTGTCGTCGGAGAGATAAACGGCTTGATTTTCAGCAGAATAGTTGCGTCTTCAAAGGTTGGCGTAAGCACGGGAGCTGCTCCAGCGACTCCACCACTGGTGGCAGTCGACCCGGTCACAACTTTATCTCCAACTTCGATGGATGCCTCTTGTGCGTCAAGCGCCAAAAGCTGCGGAGTCGAGAGAATATTGGCATTCGCATTGGTCTTTAGGAAATTGATAAATCCCAAAAGAGAAGACACAGTGATCGGTGCAGCTGAAGAGCCCCCCGGATTGATTTTCACACTGTCGCCACTGCCAAAGCCCAAAATAGTCCCTTGGCCTCCGGCCGGATTGAGCAGGTCAACCAAGCTTGTTTTTCCGGTGAAACCATTGAAACCCATCTTCGCACCAGATCCACTTTTATCGAATTGGAAATAACCAATTTGATAGTTCATAGCATCAGTTGATTTCATTTCCATAATAACTGACTCGACGTAAACCTGATCTCGAGGAATGTCGATCCGATTCAGCAGGTTCAAAACCACTTCGTAATCCTGTTTGCTAGCAACGACGACCAAAGAATTTGTGCCTTTGTCGGCAGTGATTTTAACATCGCCGCCAAAAATTTCTTGGTTGGGTTGAACTCCACTGGCAGTCAGCAGGGGAGCTCCGGGCGCGCCTCCAGTGGCTGGTTTTGGCGCTGCATCTTTGGCGACTCCTTGCAAAGTTTGGGCAATTTTCTCAGCGTCGCCGTGGCGCACATAATACACGTACACTCCGCCCGAATCTTCAGGACGAATTCGGAAATCCAACTGCGAGAGGAGTTTTTTAATGCGCAAAATTCCGGCTTTGTTACCGACAACAATCAAAGAGTTTGTTCGGTCATCTGGAATCACAGTGTAGTAAGCGGAGCCATTCTGACCTTGAGTTCCGCCGCCACCACGCGTGAAACGCGGAACTCCGGCAGTGAAGCCTCCAGCTCGGTTGTTGTTAGAATTGTTTTGCCCTTTGTTGACAATTTTGTCGATCAAATCGGCGATGTCTTTGGCTTTGGCAAATTTAACCGGAATGACTTCGAGCTGATCTTCGAAACCAGTGACGTCCAATTGGCTGATAATTTTCATCACTCGGTCAATGTTTGCGCCGTAGTCGGAGAGAATGATTGAGTTTGTCGGTGGATAAACACTCATTTCACCATCTTTTGAAGTCAAAATTCGTAAATCTCGGTTCACAGCCTCAGCTTGGATGTGCTTCAAGTGAATGATTCGAGTGATCATCTGATCTGAATTCGGATAGTAAGCTCCAGAATAAGTTTCAATGCTGTCTCGCTGAGCATTTCGAGCTGAGCGAATTTTTAGAAATTTACCCTGAGGTACTATGGCATATCCATTGATCGCGAGCGCCGACAGAAAAGCTTTGTAAGCCTCAGCCACAGTGATCTTGGAAGGAGCGATGATGGTGATTTTTCCGCGAAGACCGTTGTCGATTATAAAATTCTTACCGGTCAATTCAGAGATCGCTTTCACAATGTCTTGAATGTCAGCATTTGGAAAATCAAAGGACTCAATGGTCTCAGGAAAATTTTTGTCAGTGATGTCCTCAATGCCGGCATTCGCAAAGCGATCCTTCTGAGGTTTTGACAAACGACTTTGTTCTTTGCTCGGTCCTGCTGCTGTATTTGCGGCAGGAGAATCTCCGCGTGGTACTAGCGGAGCTCCTAAGTCAGGCGGAGGAGGAGGCACATTGAAGTCACCGCCAAAATCTTCTTGTGCGTGCACCGCTTGCATCACCATTGCTTGCGTTAGAAGCACCGAAAAAATCCATTTATTGGCAGCTTTCAAATTCATTTCTCACCCCGTCAATTCAATCATTGAATCGCTTTTTTTAGTCTAAAAATAAAACTATCATTTGACTGTGTACTCAGTCTCTTCGTCTCGGCCGTCACGCTCTCGTAAAATTTTAATTTTGGCAGCATCTTTTAAACTATTGAACTGCTCCATGGCCTTTTGAGGACTGTCAATTTTCTCGCCGTTGACTCCCTTAATGGTATCACCATTTTGAAATCCCAAAGTGGTGTAAACAGAGCCAGGCTGTATCGAGATAAATTTGAATCCTTCAATTTCTCCATTCGCTCCACGGCGCGGAATCATTGAAGCCTGTTGCAGAATCCCTGAAATATTTCCCAGGTATTTTTGCAAATCGGATCGTTTGATCTCATATTTGTTCGGTGCCACCTGAGCGATCTCACCTTTTCCATCGGGCAGCACACCGCCCGTGGGCTTTAGTGCGGCAGCAGAAAAAGAAATCTTAGCACCTTCCGATTTCATTTCAATGAACTCAAGTCGATTGTTGTTGGTGTTGCGAAAGATAGCTTTGTTTCTTTCAACCGATTTCAAACTGGCCAAGCCATCAATGTCACGGCCGATACTATAAGCAAGAACCTGATTTTTCGAGCGAATCTCAATGTTGGCGATCGATTTTGCCGGATTGGAATGAACAATCGTGCCTTTTAAGGCCAAAGGCAATGAAGTCAGAACCGGAGTGGAATCATCTTCTTTTCGCTTGGTTTCTCCAGCGGGCATCAGTGGATCCGGAATCAATCCGTCGGAATTAAAAATATTTCTAGAAATTAAAGTGTTGTAAGCTCCTCGAGAAACGGTGTTGTCAGTTTCCGAATGAGCCGGCCTTGCCGGCGGAGGCTGAGTCGGCAGCATTTTGTCGCGGTAATTTAAAATCAAAACATCGGCCAAGCAATACCCGATAAAAATGAAAAGCACATAGGGAAGATACTTTTCGAACACGGGTTTTCGAATTGGCGCTTGTTTCACTCGTCCATCGTCCTTTGATATAAACTGCATCCTGCTGAAATAGGTTAGCAAATTGAAAAACCTGAGGGTATTAAAAAGCCCTTGACGGTCTAGCAGACTCTGACAAAAGTCGGGCGAAAAAGCGTCTACAGCACCGAGTAAGCTTCGATCTCTGGATTCATGCTGATACTTGGATGTAAAAAAGCGGGCATTTCTTGTTCAGG